>JASGMZ010000056.1 GCA_030156305.1 Bacteroidales bacterium
GTCAAGAACAAGGCTTGCGAAGAATTGGCAGCCAGGAGTTTACTGACGTAAATGACTAATTGCCAATGCGAGCGTAACGCAGTTATTGACGTTTTCTTAGAGTCACTAATTAAATATTATCTTATGGAACCTTTATTAATTAAACCCACAGAAGATACTCCATTAATAAATATAGATCCTGATACATGGGAAATGAATTTTTCAGGTAATTCGTTGCCCGAAAATGCCCGTTTATTTTATGAGCCTGTTATTAATGGGTTAGATAAGTATAACAATCATCCTCATAAGCAGACTCATTTTGTTTTTAATGTCAAGGTTATTAGTTCATCTTCGACTAAAATATTTTTTGATATTTTGAATAAAATTGATGTTTTACATGAAAGCGGAAGATCAGAGGTTATGTAAATAATTTATAATTAATACGCTGAGTTACGCAAAGAGAGTAAAAGAACTGCAAAGATTTTATAGCGAAACTTTGTTAATCTTGGCGGCCCTCTGCGTAAAAAATATTTGGTTAATGATATGCTAGAAAACAACGAAATAAAAATATGAAACATCCATGCACTGAAGTTCACAAAAGGGAATGAATATAACATAGATGTTCCACGAAGCCAATTGTTTAACTAAAAATATATTCGAATGAATAAAAGAGAAATTTATTCTATTTCAACTTCAGTGAGTTTTTTTATACGCTCAATTTGCATTTGTTTGTTCACTTCACGCAAGCTCAAGGCTGTTTTTGTAAAAAATTGATGATTGGTTAAAAATTTTACCTGTAATTTATTCCAGTCATTTAAACTGCCAATTTTATTCTGTTCTTTCATCTCTTTATATAATGTATTTGAAACAGGAATAAAATCGCTTCTTCCGAGATAATCTAAATCAGCATCGCACATAATGCTTTCAAGCAGGTTTTGTGGATTTGGGGGTAATTTGGTTGCCATAATTAGATTACAGATTTCAGCAATCTGTTCTTCGGTATATTTATACTTTGGAAGATATTCACGGGCAAGCTGAGTTCCATGATACTCGTGTTCGTCATATCCAATAATATGCCCGGCATCATGGAAAAGGGCTGCTGTTTTAAGTAAAAGTATCGATTCATCATCAACACCCTCTCCATAGCCAATTAGCTCGGCCTGATTAATAACATCAATGGTGTGTTTAAAATTATGGTAATACAAATGATCGGGTAATTCCTTCTCCAGTTTATCCAGAATGATTTCTTGTAAATCATTAAACTGACGTAATAAATATTTATTCCAGAATATTTGATTGGGTTTATCCCCAATTTTTCTGTTTTCAGAAAAAGCTGGTTTGATCCGTTTTAGGAAATACATTTCCATATCACCCTTATATTTAACCGGAATTTTGCCATTATATTCACAAGCAAAATATTGTTTTACCAGTTCGTAGGTCATGATAGAAATGTTAATTTGTCCAATCTCGCTTGCAGAAGCCATTCGGGTGGCAATATGCACCGTATCGCCTTTTAATTCATAATTAATTTTTCGTCGTCCGGAAAAAGTAGCAGTAACAGGCCCGGTATGTATTCCCAGTTTTAAATCCCAAAATTTTTTGTTTTGTTTTTCATATTCTTGTTTCAGTTTATTCAAGTAATTCTTCATCTCTAATGCAGCAAGCACCACGTCTAACGGGTTAGTAATATTTTTTTCAGGAACTCCACCGGCACACATATAGGCATCGCCAATGGTTTTTATTTTTTCAATTTTATATTTTTTAACAATGGTATTAAAGTGGAAAAATATTTTATCTAATTCATCAATAATATCTGAGGTCCCGGCTTGTTCAGATATTTTTTTCAAACCCCGTATATCTGCATATAATACGGTGGCCATTTCGAACCGTTTGGTTCGGGTTTTTACATGCTCTGAAATTTCTTTTGGAAGATATTTGGGGGATATGTTCGCAAGAATAGATTCTAACTTTTCATTTTGTTTTGTAAGATTTCTGTTAAATTCGGTAAGTTCTTTTATTTGGGTAGAAAGCTCCTTATTTTCTCTTAATAAATCTGCAATTTTGAATACTAATTTTTGTTCCTGTTCTTTATCCATGTTTTGTTAAGATTATCCGCTTGATACTATATACTAATTTTTTAAAAAAAAGTTTAATTAAATGGGATATTTTTTTAATTGAAAAATAAAAAAACCGCCTGCATTTTATTGTTATTAAATGCACGCGGTTTTATAATAAATAATAAACTCGTTTAATCGTTAATTTTTATCATTTTTTGTGTGATAACTCCTTCTTTGGATATCACTTTTAAAATATAAGTTCCTTTGGTTAATTTGTTTAAATCTGTGATTGTAAATTTGTGGGTACAATATGTCTTTCCCAATACTTTTTGTCCGTTAAGTGTAAAAATAGATATCCTAATTTCATCTTCAATCTTTTTGTTAAATTCAACAGTAATATCATTCGTAAAAGGATTAGGATAAATCCTGGCCAATGAATTAACGTTTTGTAGCCCGTGAATGGATACGGTCGATTCAACATAAAGGTTCACCGTTAGCATGATCTCATCTCCATCTTGTTCCGAATAAATGAGTTCAGCGTGGTAATTGCCGGTAGTTAATGCTTCGGTATTAATTTGTACCATTACCGTATCTTTAGTTCTGGGAGCAATGTGCCCACTTTCCTGACTAACGGATAACCATGAATATCCGTTCTCTGCTTCCGTAAGTTCATAGTCAATAGCATCTCTGCCAATATTTGTAATAACGACAGGATAAGATTGAGTAGTATCCGGAGGAAGTGAATCCGTTATTTCGACTTCGTCGATGATGGATTCCACAGGATCTTTTACCGTTAAACTTACCGGTATATAGCTGGTATCTCCGTCATGTTCCCTTAACAGGAGGTTGGTTTGATAGCTTCCCAGGTTAAGTTCTCCGGTTTGTAATGTTACGGTTATGATAGCAGTTTCATCCAATGCCAAAGTTCCGGAACTTGGATGGGTAGAAACCCATTGGGTAGCTTCGGCATCTTCGATCTCTATCGTATAATCGAGATTAACCGCACCGGTATTGGTAACCGAAAGGTTATGATTGGCATTGTCGGATAAATAAATGGTATCTGTTATGCTTTCCGGGGTATAGGCCAGCCCAACAGTATCTAAGATTGTTAACTGAGCAGGGACTGAATGCGTATCACCATCTTGTTCATGAATAATAATATTCGTATTATACTGTCCAAATTCATAAGAATCGGTGATAAAGTTTACCGGGATGGTGTCTGAATCATCTATGGTTAAATGTCCGGGATTCTCTGCAATGCTTATCCAGGGATTATTAGAAGCATCAACAATCTCGATCCAATAATCCGTTTCTACAATTCCGGTATTAAAAACCAGCAGGTTTTTACTCGAATTTTCACCTACATAGAGCGTATCGGATATTGTTTGTGGCGAGTAATCCATGGTTAAAGTATCCAGAATAGTGAATGAAACCGGGATTATATCCACTTCCAAATCAGCCGAGATAATTTGGATATTACAGGAATAATTCCCAGCATTATTTGGTTGGAATGAATTTAAGGTAACGGTAACGGTATCCGAAATATCTCCGATGAGCGTACCCGCAATTTTATTTAAATCAATCCAGGGATGATTATTCTCGTTTTCAACAGCAATAGAATAGGTAGTTTGTTGTGCCGTATCCAGGTTTGAAATAATAATTTTATGATCAACAGAATCATTAAGATATAAAGTGTCGGTAATTGATTGGGGGTCAAATGCTAAATCAATGGAATCTACATAAAATTTAGGAAAGGAAATATAATCCACCCAGGCACAATCGTCTCCGGAAGATACACCGGAATCTTTAATATATTCCCATTTAAAGGTATTTTCTCCACTTTCTACCATATACTCTTCATAGCTCCAGCCAATTTCTCCGCTCCATTCACCCTGCAGTTCGTTGTTAATATAAAACTTTAAATAATCGTAATTAGATTCGGAAGAAACTTTTTTGTAAAAACTAACATTTCCTCCCTGAATAATGGTGGTATCGATAATAAGTGTGGTAACGTCATTGTCGCCAATATTTCCCGACCTGGCAGCATAGGAACCTTCATAAACTTCTGAATTATCAATGGCCCAATTTGCATCTCCGGAAAATTCCCAGTTAAAATGGGTAAAGCCGCCGCTTTCAAAATCCTCGATATCCGCAGGATAAAGTTGTATATTGAAAACCGTATCCTGTTCGGTAATATTAATCTCCACATTTGCTGTGGTATAGCCTTCTTTAACCACCGATAACAAATGGGATCCTTCCGGAACATTATCGATACTATAATCGCCTTCACTATTTGTATTGGTTGTGTAGATGCCATTATCGATGGAAATTTCGGCACTATCTATGGCACTTCCCGTTCCTGCAGCGGTTATGGTTCCGGAGATATGGTAAGTATCTTTGGGTTGTAAAACAAAGTTTGCAGAAACAGCAGAGTTTTCGGGTACATATACATTCAAAGTATCGTTAAAATAGCCATAGCTGGAGGCAATTACATTGTAGGTTCCCTCTTTGATCATCCGGTGATAATCTCCTAAATCAGGGTCGGTAAACACCATTGAACTATCAATGTCTGTATCGTGGCCTTCGATAAAGATCATGGCATCTAATGGATCGCCATTGGTGTTTTTAACCGTTCCTTTAATTCCATAAAGGCATTCTGTCATAAATTGAAATAGCGCTTCTTTATTGTAATTCCAGTAGTTGGGTAAGGTGCTTCCGGAAACAAATTTTGTATTGGAAATCTCAAAGGTTATCTCGCGGCTGTTATGGAAAAAGGTATAATAATCCTGCCGGCCGCCATAAACCTCATACCAGTCGGCTCCATTGGTTATTCCGTTGTTTAGGTCGGTAAAATATCCGCTGGGTGAATTATTTTGTGCCGAAGTGGCATAATCTCTGGAAACGCTGATAAACCATTCATTATCGGGATGCCTTCGTGTGGTATCATCCCAGGGGTAATTGGCTACTTCTGCTCCTCCATGAAAGTTGGCGGATAAAACAAAATGATGGTCCTTGGCAAAATTCATCATTGCTACGGTTTCGGGTTGCCAGGGGTTTCCATCGGGATGATCGCCATAGATCGGATCCGGGAAATTTCTGTTTAAATCAACACCATTGGCATTGTAACGAGTGGGATAGTCAATGGTATTGTCATCACCCTCATAGGTCCCGTCGGGATTGGCATTTGGGTTGATATAAATTTCTATATTGTTTACCATATTGGTAATTTCGGGTACGCTGTCATAGGAAGTTAATAACGAATCGGCAAACCGGAGCATTAAAACATATCCGGTAGTTTCGTCGCCATGCATGGTGCTGGTATAAAAAAATTCAGGCTCTTCCTCTTCCACGTTTACGCTATCGGTTATTTTGAGGGCCAGTAGTTCTCTGCCACTAACCGTAGTTCCTATCGTTACCACTTTGCAAATACCCGGGTAGGTTGTTTCATAGGATTCCATCATCTCCACATACAAACCGTAGGTTGGGTATTTATCCCAGTTTTGCATTTCTGCAATAGTAGTAGCCAGTTCCTCTTTCATACCTTTTCCGGGTTTATCCAGCAATGTATATTTATAACCTAATTGTTTAAACTTTTCCAGGGTTTTCTCTGTAGCGTAAGCATAAACAGTATGGTTAATGACATTATCAATGGAAATAATCCGTGTAATTTCTTTTAACTCCGCTTTGTCCTTGATATCGAAGGTAAAGTAGTACTCATTAAAATCCTGAGCATTGGTGTTTAAAAAAGCAATAAAAAAAATGAATAAAAAATACGTTTTAAGTTTCATGATGGTTAATGGTTAATAAATTATAAAATTAAGTTTTTACTATTTTATAGTTCAATTTGGATATATAAACCGTTATAAAAATTTCTAAAAATATAAAAAATAATAAAAATTTGGGAATTAATATATAAATAATTATTTTTAATTAATGAATAGATGTAAAGTTTACCCGCTCGCGCGGACCTGTCTGCCGCCTGCCTGCCGGCAGGCAGGCTTGTAGTCCAGGCGAGTAAATTAAAGGCACGGATAAAATATCCGCGCCAGCGGGGATGGCAAATTAAGGTTAGAATGGTTTGACTATTTACGTGGCCAAATATTGTTGTCTCAAGTTTGTTAAATGCTCTTATATTAAATAATAGATACTAAATAAAAAAACTATGAAAATGAATATTTCAATATTAATGGCTATAATGCTGTTCTTTAATCAAGCATGTGGAGATAAAGGAGATGAGTGTCATTAAACAATTGCTTTTAAAATACATCGAATAACTCATTATATGTTGTAGGCTCTACTTCTTATCCGGATACTTTATCTTTTATAGGAATACCAAATCCAGTTTTAGACTCAAGTCATACAAAAGTTCTTCCCGAGGAAACCAATACAAGAGTGCTTTGGGGTAGGGATTGCATAGAAATTGCATTTAAAGACTTAATTAGTTCAGATACTTTAATGGTCTATGTTTTTGATGCAGAGACATTAGAAATTACTCCATGGGATACGGTGAAAGCAAACTACATGGTATTAAAAAGGTACGACCTGAGCTTGGAAGATTTAAAGAAAAGTGATTTTACGATAACATATCCATAGGAATTAAGAAGCCCGGCAAGTCCGGGCTTCTTTATGGAATTAACTTTATAAATTCCAAAATTTCTTTATCTGTAAGGTTTTCCATATCAGATTTATCAAATATGGAAAGCAGGTAAACGGTATCTTTTTTATAAAGCAAATGAGTTATCACTCTTGCCCCACCAGACTTTCCTTTGCCTTTGCTGGCAATGGCAAGGCGTATCTTGTAACAGTTGTGGCCAATGGGAGTGCCTTTTTTGGGTTCTTCTTTAAGTTCAGATATAAGCGTTTGGATTTCCTTTTTAAGCGATGGGAATTTTTTCATCAGCCGTTTAGCCTGGCGTTCAAAAACGGATATAGTTTTAACATTAAAGCTCATTGAGAAAATCTTCAGCGTTACGGGCTTGTACTTTACCCTCTTTAATTTGCTTTATTTCTTCAACAGCTTCTGCCAGTTCAGAAAGAAAAATCTTTTTGTTTCTTAACCGTTCCAGTTCTTCAAGGTCTTTCTGTATCTGTTCCCAATCCTGCATAGGAAGTTGGACACCGCTTTTGTGCCCGTGTTTGTCAGTTATGTAATGCAAGTTCATAGCATCCATTTTTTTATCGGTTTGCATAAGCCTGTCCTGTTTTTAAATCCCGCAGAGCCATATCAATCATACGAAATATAAACGACTTGTTTTCATCGGAAAGCGAAGAAATATCTTCAAGTCGTTTTAAAGTTCCTTTGTCCAGTTCGAGGTTGGTTTTACCAACCAAATAATCAATTGAAACTCCTAAAGTGTCTGAAATCTTCATGATTACATCAATCGAAGGAGTCATTATATTGCGTTCGTACCTTCCGATAATATCACCGGAAGTTCCTATTTCCTTACCTAAAGCAGCCTGAGAAAACCCTTTCTGCTTCCGTAACAGCATTATGTGTCCACCTATAGTCATACCTAAAAGTATTGTATTTAACCAATTTATGTTTTATTTTACAAATATACACTACTTAAAAGTAGAAAACAAAATTTTAAAATTTGCTTTGTAAAGATTAATAATTTACATTTATGACCAATAGGTAGTAAATGAGAAATTTTAAATTTTTTTCGTCATGGAAATAAGCGACATAAAACAAACAAAGGCTTTCGATACTTACAGTTTTGCAACATTACAACCTCAAACCCAACCGGAATAACCAAATAAAATGCCCCTTTCACAAAGATGATAAACCAAGCTGCAGAATTTATGCCGATACAAATACTTTCCATTGCATTGGTTGTAATGCCACAGGCAACCCAATAGAATTTATTGAGAAGCACGAAAAATGTAGCAAGCAAGAGGCAATTTTAAAAGTCACGCAGCTTTGCGGAATGATAGAGCCAATAAATAATAAGCCAAAACACCCGCTCGCGCGGATATGTTTGCCGACAGGAAGGCTTGTAGTCCGGGCGAGTAAATTAAAGGCACGGATAAAATATCCGCGCCAGCGGGGTCTCATAACCGTTAATGGTTATTAAATTATAAAATGTTAAAAGGGTATCTAAAATTAGATACCCTTTTTGTTATGTTTTCTATTAATGGACGATGACTGGTAATGAATATTGATTATTATTAGATGTTATACGAATAATAAATAAACCTTTTTTATCCATTGATACATTATATATTTTTTTATCTTTTTCAACATTTATTTGTTTTAATAGTGTACCATCAGTATTAAAGATTACAATATTTATATTTTCATCGTTATTTAGTTTTTCCAGGTTAAGGGTAAAATTCCCTGTATTTGGATTCGGATAAATATTGATCATATTTTCTTCAAGAGTATTGATTCCTACTCCAGAACTAACATCAATGGTTAAGTAAGTGGATTCTCCTTCTCCACAAACGCTCGAAGAGGTAACTTTAATACTATCTGTAACGGGTTGTCCTCCAAAGGTAATTTCAATTATATTCGTGGTTGAGGTGCCAGTCCAATCGTTAGGTAAATCCCAAATGTAGGAAATATAATCTTGATAAGGAACTGTATACGTATGTGTTTCTCCAACACGAACTGTGGTTTCTCCTGAAATTATGCCTGGGTTAGTAGTAATACAATTGGCCGTAATTTCAAGTTCTTTAGGCGTTCCTTCACCACAAACATTCGATGGAGTTACCCTGATGGTTTGGGTTCCCTGTACAAGAAAGGTAATATCTATTGAATTTTTTGTAGATGAACCAATCCAATCCTCTGGTAAATCCCATTGATAGTTTACCTCGTTTAAATCAGTTGTAGTATATGTGAGCGTATCAAATACATTTACTTCAGTTTCTCCGGATATTTCTAATATTTCAGGAATTCCTGATGCGACATAAACGAACCCATTCTTTACTATTGAGTCTTCAATAGCATCTTGAGTAACAACCAATAATTTTACATTTTTTGATCCTTCGCTAGTATATTTTACGATATGTGGTCCAGAACCTATTGCTGTTGGAGGAGATGCACCATCTCCAAAATCCCATTCATAGGTATCGTAAGCATCCATAGAGATATCATTGTAAATAATGGTAGAATCATTAATACATACCTTTCGTTTATTTACTGTGAAATCTAAGGAGTCATATTTCTCTCCGTATCTCCACATACCATCATTATTTTTATCCTGGTTATATGCTCCTGCCCATGTAGCATCAATACCAGCTGTTCCTAAAGATAGAAACTGGAAGTTTTTATAAAAGTTGGCATATTCAACAAATGTTTGTCCATCATCTGTGCTATAGGATACTCCCATGAAAGGAGTTTGATAGTCGGATCCTGTGGATATTAAAATATTTGTGTCGGGAACATAGGTGAAACTATTGGTATAAAAGTTCCCTGTCGGATTTAATTCGGCCCAGTTTTCACCGCCATCGGTAGTAATATATTGAACTCTATTGTCCCCGGAACCTCTTCGCTGGATAATCCCAACATTTTCGTTTTTGAACGATAGTTCGAAAATTACGTCGGATAATGGAGTTTGATATACTTCCCAATGGTATCCTTTGTCAGTAGATTTAAAAATTCTTCCCTTGTTGGTTGCAAACCAAACAATATCTTCATAAACATCGTAGAAACCAACTGTTCCATATTCCCCACTTTGGTTTGCAGGAATATTTTCCTCAGGTACTCTGGTCCAGCTATTTCCACCATCTGTAGTAGTATATAATTCAAAATAACCACCATTAGGGTCTCCCTGGCACCAACCGTTATTGGCATCCCAAAAATGAACAACATTAGGAAAGCCATTGGGAGCTGCAAAGGCGGCGGAAGACTGATGAATCCAATTTTCACCTCCATCAGAGGTTTTAACGATTTTTCCGCCTCCATTATTTGGATCGAAAAGTGCTACCCAGGCTGTGTCTTTATTTATTGCAGTTATCATAGAAGTACTATATCCATCGGTTTCGGGAGCATTAATCTCTCCTGATTCCCAATGATTGCCATCAATTGTTCTTGTAAATTCTTTAACGTTAGCTGAGTTACCCGAACCATCATAAGCAACTGCCCAGGCTACTCTATTATTTATAGCAGAGATATATTGAATTCCTCTTGATTTTGTTTCAAATCCACTGGCTTGTTTTGTCCATAACATATCCTGATAAGCACTTCCGGGTTGAATGCCAATAATCATGGCATTTCCTTCGGTAAAATCATAGGTGCCAGGAGTCATATCAGAAAGAAGAAAATATCCATTATAATATCCACCCCATCCCCAATTGATGTGTACTTTATTATTGTCGTCATAACCATCACAAACCCAGGCATGGCCTTCGTCTCCTTTATAACCATCGTAATATATGGGACGTTCATTGTCAATTTCGGTTTTAATTTTATTAAAATATTCGGTTTCTTCTTCTGGATCATAAATGATTAATTCCAATGTTGTAGGATCATATTTGAAATATGAAGACATGGCATATAGCACATCGTTAGTTTGTGCTCCGGACGCATCGGGGGCATAATTCATATTAACGGCCACTCCCGCATGATAGTTTAAAATTGCTACGGCATCAATTTCAGCTTCAGAACTTGAACCAGTTAGTTCATTGGGCATATTCGGCCAGTCATAAACTTCATTGGTAAAATTGGCCATTTGTTCTCCATATTCAGGATGGTCAGATGGAATATAACTATTCCATCCATTTCCGGAGGAGGGCCATTCATGGTAGTTCATAATTTGGGACATAGCTGTAGCTACACATCCGGTAGGAGATCCCCCGGGGCAAAATTTATTATAATAAGGTGATTGATTCCAGGTGGTTTCAAGTAATGGGCCGGCTGTTTTTATTTCGTCTTTTAATTTCGCATTTCTTAAGTTTTCCCAGTCAATTTTTATTTGGCCATTTTCTGATTTTAGGGTTCTAACTTCTTCAATTTCCAGCTTATAACGGTCAAACAGATATTTAATGTTAGCACCATACGTTTCCTTAGCAGGATTAGTAAAAGAGTATCCAAGGACTGGAACTGCATAATCATCAGCAGAAATTATCACAAAACCTCCTTTATCAAAACTAATAATATAAAAAGATTCTTTGCCTTCAAAGGTTTCAATAAATATTTTATCCACTTTGGCATCTGCCTTAGCCGATGGGGCAAAAGCGGAATAAAATTTTGCAGCCAACTGTTTTGCTTCATCTTTATTAACGTGATCAGCGAACACGTTAATTGAGATAAATGTGGCAATCAATAAAGTAAAAATTTTTTTCATTGTAATTAATTTAAGTAAAAGTTATATATTTTATTTCTCTGGATTCGTCACTTTTCCGAGGAAGTAGATGGTTCCATCTTTAGTATTCCTGATAGCATAAATAAAAGGGCGGTCGGCCTTAAAGGTAACACTTTCCATTAATACTGCTGTTTTTCGCATAACCACAGCAGTAGCCGCAGCAGCCTCTGTCCCTGCTTCGTTCACATCAATAACGGCTTTATGAATCACTTCATCAATAAACAGCCGGGCATCTTCGGTCATCCCCGAAAAATCAGCCGACCCGGCAAAAGCATCTTTCATTCCCAGCGCTTGTAAAACCTCTTTTAAGTTAAATTCACTTCCCATTTTAAATTTGGGAACCGATAGATTAACCTTATATTTTTCTTTTTTATCCTCATACCTTTCCATACACTTTACCGATAAAAACCGTTCAACCCATTTTAATTTTCGGTAGTTTTTGGGTAAGATAATCATCATCGAATAATCTCTGTTGGCGTAGGGTATTTCAACAATTTCTTTTAACCAATCTTTGTAGTACCACGTATTGATCTGTCCATTCATAAACGTAGTGGTTACCTCCTCCTTTTTGGAGATGGTAAACTTTTCTTCACTATTTCTTTCTTCTCTGAAAGGTTTATTCCAATCTCCTTTAAAATATAATGCATTTACCAGTACTAAACGTGTATCGGAACTTAAAGCCGAAGGCTGAAGGAGGTTTGTTATTTTATTCCGGGTATTTTTTTCAACCCATCCGTTAATTTCGTTAGCTGCCTTTTGTGCCTGATAAAAGTCTGTATAGAAGAGTGCGGATGAATAATATTTTTTATTAATATTCAGGAATTCTTCCTTTAATTTGAAATTTTGCTGTATCCATAACGAATTAGCATTGTGAAATTCAACACTGCTTTTTTTGTCTGAAGCAATATCTTGAAATAGATGGCTGAACTCCTGATGAAATAATTGTTTATCTTCTAAGAAAAACAAAGTTTTTTGGAATTCTTTGGCTGTGTGGTTTTCTGCACCTGCATAAGTCATAGCCATAGCTGAAGATATGCTAAAAGGTGAAAAGATCAGGTTCTCCCCGCTACCTTTTAATTCTTTGTAAAGATCAATCGCAAAACGATTATTATTATCCACGATTATTTGCTTATTTTGTGATTTTATTACACTCGAAAATTGTAAGATTAACAATAATAAGATAAGTGTTTTTTTCATAATCATAAGTATTTTTAATTTAATGTAAAAATAAAGATTATTTTTATTGATTAACAATAATTTTGATTTAATTGACGTAAAAATATGCATCTTTTGGAACCTTTTTATTCGTGGCGTAAGTACTATATTGCATCGGAGGACGAGCGATCACCTTTTTACGGGAGAGTATATAGTGAATTTGAATTTACCCATGCCATCTATAACTATTTGATTCATCCTCAATGGGATGATTTTGGCTCAGAAACATTATATCTTAAAATTTTATTTACTGATTATACGAAAGGGTTTTCAATCATTGAATTTATAGGTGAGTGGAATGATACTTTGTATAATGATGTTATGTTTTTAAAACGTGAGGTTATTGATCCTTTAACAAATCAACAGGTGAATAAATTTATTCTAATTGGTGAGAATATTCTAAATTTTCATGCCTCCGATGATTCATATTATGAGGAATGGTTTGATGATATTGAGGATGGGTGGATTGTTGGAATAAATTTTCAACCGCATGTTAAAAATGAGTTTATCAATAATAATATGGATTATTATATTGCTTTTAGCAATGAATTTGATCATCTTAATTGGCGAAGCTTATCCCCGCAATTTTTATTCAATCAGATTAATGTTAAAATGGGAAAAAGACTGGGGATGTAATGCTTCATACCTAATATCCGTAAATTAAACAAGGTTTTTTTTGTAACACAAACCTGTCAGCAGGCAGGCTGGGTTCCTCAAAAATGCTTCTATTTCAGTAAGTCACGGTGTGAGTTGCTGAATAAGAGTACAGCAGTGGAATACAAACAACTCAGCGCACAAGAATGTGCGCTGTACCTGGCAGTTTTTTAAATTACTAAATCTTGCTAAAGACTCACGCTGTGATTCTCAGGAGTAGCAATAACGTACGGGTTAACCCGTACGTTTCCAATCGGATAGGCGGATTGTTAAGCGTACAGCAGACATTCCTGTCTGCTGGATAATTTGACATTGTATTATTAACATACATAATTTAAAAAAAATGCTTCTGTTTTAGTAAGTCGCGGTGTGAGTTGCTAAATAAGCGTAGTTAGTGCATCTTAGAAAACACCAGTTTTTTTAGTGGCGTAATAAAAAACGTTAAGAACAAGGCTTGCGAAGAATTGGCAGCCAGGAGTTTACTGACGTAAATGACTAATTGCCAATGCGAGCGTAACGCAGTTATTGACGTTTTCTTATAG
>JASGMZ010000057.1 GCA_030156305.1 Bacteroidales bacterium
GCTATGCTATTCGCCTCATTTACGCCTTGAAAAAGAACAAAATTACTTCGCCAATTCTGTACACTTTATTGCCTTACAAGCCCTTAGTTATGAATTGCTTAAATTTACTTTAATTCAGGAATATTTTCAATAAATGTATGATACTGTTGATTTATGATTTCTTTATCGCAAAACCGATTATAGGAATAAAATGCATTAATTACAACCATAGAATCTTAAATATTATTCTAATTTAAAAAACTATTTTTGAATTGTTAACTGATTTTGTGTCAATCTTTCCTGGTACGATTGAATAATGGCTTTAATTTTCTTTTCATAGTCAGGATAGATCTTTGATGAATATATTAGATTATGTTTAAGCAAACTATCCTGTTTAAAGTTATAGAATGCAATAGAATTTTCACCATCGAATTGAAGTAAATAATTATCTTGTATCAATTGAAAGATGCCATTCATATAATTTATGGTAAAATTTTCGGATGAATCAGAAAGCAAACTTTTCCCGAATGAAATGAAGGGTTTGTTGTAACCGCAATAATCTATAATTGTAGGAAAAATATCTGTTTGTTGGGCAATGAGTTTTTTTTGCCCAACAAATAATGTATCGTTAGGATGGTATAATATTATAGGTATAGCATAATTGCCCATCTTGTTTTTATAATATTCACTTTCTGCTTGTGCGGTATGATCAGCCATCAAAACAAATAAAGTATTATTGTACCAGGGTGAATTTTGTGACGATTTAAAAAATTGTTGTAATGCAAAGTCAGTATATCCAATACTTTCGTGAATATTTAAATTTCCTTTGGGAAATTTGCCTTTATATCTGGAGGGAATTTGATAAGGATGATGTGACGTTAAAGTATAAATGGTTGCAAAAAAAGGTTGTTTAAATTGATCTAACTGCTGTTTAAAATACAAAAAATATTCTTCATCATATATGCCCCAATTTCCATCAAAATGGGACTTGTCAGGATATTCGCCCATCCCATAATAATGATCAAATCCTGCAATATTTGCAAATTGGTCAAATCCCATGGTTCCTTTTTTCCCTCCGTGAAAAAAGGCTGTTTTATAACCTAAATCATTTAATAATGATGGGATGGTATTAATTTTATTCGACGAAAATTGAGATGTAATGTATGGATTATCGGTTAAAGCGGGTAACCCTGCTATTATCGATGGCATTGCTTCGATCGACCGTTTACCATTTGCAAATCCGTTGGTAAATACTAAGCTTTTTTTACATAACGAATCTAAAAAGGGAGTATAACCTTTATTATTATTGTAAAAACCGATATATTCTTTAGAAAAACTTTCTAAAATAATAAGGACAATATTTTGTTTTGGCTTGTTTGTAACGGAATTATATTGATGAATAGGACAATAAATTGAGTCAAGTGTTTGTTGGCTAAAATACCGATTTACGGTAAATTCTTTTGCTCCTAACGATTTCATAATCGTAAACGGGGTGTTTAATACTAAAGGGATTTTTTTAGCCGTGGTGTATTTTGCAGCATGGATCACCCGTAGGGGTTTTAGCTGAAAACCACCTCTGCCACCAACTAATCCAATACCCATCAACAAAACAAAGAGTAAGGATTGATAAATAATTTGTCGGGTAGATAATTTTACAGAAATATGTTTGTCATCTATTCTTTGATTAGGGTATATACGATAAAGCAAATAAACAAACACAATCCAAAGGATAATTAAATACCAGTAATCTATAATAAATGCAGGTAATAGGTTAATAAAATCTTCACCGAGCCAAACTGTACTAAAAATATCGGCGGTTAATCGTTTGTGTTCAAAATCAAAAAATTTAGTATCAATAAAGTTTGTAGAGAGGAGCAGGGCATTAACGAAAAGGAATAAAATTTTTAGTATTTGTTGATATGTTTTCTTGTTTTTAAAATTTCCAGGGATTAAACTAAGAATAATGAATGGAAGGTTGAAATAATAAAAAGCCGAAATATCGAAACGAAGGCCCGATACAAATATTTTCAATGATTCATTTACAGTAAGGCTACCAAAATAATTGATGTTGAATAAATAAAATATGAGCCTTGATAAACTAAATAAAGCAATAATAATTAAAACCCGAAGAATAAATAATTTAATATGGTATAAATAATTTTTCATTTTAGCATAGTTCCTATATTCGTAGGTTTCCCAAAGTTTGTAAATTTATAAACAAGTTTTTTAATCACCAAAAATCTATAATTTTGAGTGTTAATGATTTTATATTGTAAAAAGTTGAAATATAGCCCTTTGTTTTTTATTTAACTAAAAATTCAAATTTAAATTAAATTATATGTTAAAAAACAATGTTTTAGGGGTGCATTTTGATTCAAAAATATTAGTCATATTTAATGAATTAAGGTACTTTTGCATAAAAAATTAATTACTTATGAAACCATCACATATAGAGCACATTGGAATTGCTGTAAAAAATCTTGATGAAACAATCAAGTATTACGAACAAGTTTTAGGCCTTACCTGCTACAACATTGAAGAGGTTAAAGACCAAAAAGTTAAAACTGCTTTTTTTAAGGTTGGCGATACCAAAATAGAATTACTTGAGTCTACTGACCCTGAAGGCCCAATCGGTAAATTTATCGAAAAAAAGGGCGAAGGAATTCACCATATGGCTTTTGCTGTACAAAATATTGAAGAAAAACTAAAAAAAGCGGAAGAAAACGGGGTAAAACTTATCGACAAACAACCACGAAAAGGTGCTGAAGGTTTAGATATTGCATTTTTGCATCCCAAATCTACCTTTGGAGTACTTACTGAATTATGCGAGGATAAAAGTAAATCATAAATTAAATATTCATATTAATAATTGCTTTCAGCCCAATGAATAAACAAGATAAAATTAAACAATTAATTGATTTAAGAGCACAAGCCAAGCTTGGTGGTGGTGAGAAAAAAATCGAATCACAACACAACAAAGGGAAATTAACTGCTCGCGAACGAATTGAGATTTTACTCGACGAAGGTAGTTTTGAAGAGTTTGATATGTTTGTAACCCATAGATGTACCGATTTTGGGTTAGAAAAGAAAAAGATTTTAGGCGATGGTGTAGTTACCGGAACCGGAACGATTGACGGCCGTGTTGTTTATGTTTATGCCCAGGATTTTACCGTTTTTGGTGGTTCTTTATCCGAAACATTTGCTAAGAAAATTTGTAAGGTGATGGATATGGCCATGAAAGTAGGTGCTCCGGTAATTGGAATTAATGATAGTGGTGGAGCACGTATTCAGGAAGGTGTTAACAGCCTTGCTGGATATGCTGAAATTTTTCAGCGTAACATTATGGCTTCGGGCGTTATTCCTCAAATATCAGCAATCTTTGGCCCATGTGCAGGTGGGGCTGTTTATTCTCCGGCATTAACCGATTTTATTATGATGACCGAAGATACCAGTTACATGTTTGTTACAGGCCCTAAAGTTGTTAAAACGGTTACTGGCGAAGATATTACCATTGAAGATTTAGGTGGGGCTAATGTTCATGCCTCAAAATCGGGTGTTTCTCATTTTTTAATTGAAGATGAAGAAGAAGGGCTGCTTTTAATTCGTAAGTTGCTTAGCTTTTTACCTCAAAATAATTTAGAAGAACCTCCTACTATTGAGTGTAAAGATCCAATCGACCGGCTTGATGATGCTTTAAATGAAATTATTCCTGAAAACCCAAATCAACCTTATGATGTAACAGATATTATTTATTCATTGGTGGATGACAGTGAATTCTTGGAAATTCACAGACATTATGCAAAGAATATCGTTGTTGGGTTTGGTAAGTTCGATGGCATGTCAGTTGGAATTGTGGCTAATCAGCCTAACTTTCTTGCCGGTGTTTTAGATATTGATGCCTCTCGCAAAGCAGCACGCTTTGTTCGTTTTTGTGATGCTTTTAATATCCCTATTGTAACGTTAGTAGATGTTCCCGGATTTTTACCCGGTAGCAGCCAGGAATATGGTGGAATTATTATTCATGGTGCAAAATTAATGTTTGCTTATGGTGAAGCTACCGTACCCAAAATTACCATTACTTTGCGTAAATCGTATGGAGGAGCCCATGATGTAATGAGTTCTAAACAACTACGTGGTGATATTAATTACGCATGGCCATCCGCAGAAATTGCTGTAATGGGTTCTCGGGGAGCTGTTGAAATTCTTTATGGACGAGAACTTGCAGAGATTGAAGATCCTGAAGAAAAAGCTAAAGCTGTTGCTGAAAAAGAAAACGAATATAGCGAAAAATTTGCTAATCCTTATCAAGCAGCAAACCTCGGTTATATTGATGATGTAATTGAACCGCGTAATTCAAGATTTAGAATTATTCGTGCCTTAGAAATGTTACAAACGAAAAAGGATATTAATCCACCTAAAAAACATTCAAATATTCCATTATAAAAATATTTTTTCATGATACCAATATTAGGAAATATAGGAATAGATTTTTCAGCCATCCCCGGACAGGGGGCAACCATTGCTATTGTAGGTTGGTTAATTGTTTTTGCTGCTTTGGTTTTACTCGTTATTGTGTTTACACAAACACCCAAAATCATTTATTATAAAACCAGAAAAAAGCTAAGAGAACAATCAAAACATGCAGATATTCCTGATTCAGAAATACATCTTCCGGGAGATACAAGTGCTGCTATTGCTATGGCTTTGCACTATTATTTTAGTGATTTACACGACGAAGAAAGTAATGTAATTACGATTAAGCGGGTGAGAAAAACGTATTCTCCCTGGAGTTCAAAAATTTATGGATTAAGAGTTTGGCCAAGAAGATAAAAAAATAAACAATGAAAAAATTTAAATTTACAATTCGTGGTAACGACTACGATGTTGAGATAAAAGATTACGAAGATAATATCGCTATCGTTGAAGTGAATGGCACTCAATATGAAGTTGAGGTTCATCAAAAAGAGTTAAAAACACCCAAAACACCTAAACTTGTACGATCAAATGTTCCCGTGGATCGTAAAGATAGTAAAATTAAGAAATCGGTGAGCCACAGAGCTTCATCACTTAATGCTCCTTTACCCGGAAATATTTTTAAAATCCTTAAAAAAGAAGGAGATGAAGTGAAAAAAGGCGAAACTATTATGATTATGGAAGCCATGAAGATGGAAAATAATATTCAATCGGAAAAAGATGGTAAAATAATCAGTATCAAAGTTAAGGAAGGAGATGCGGTTCTTCAGAATGATGTTTTAGCCGAAATTGAATAATTTTTAATCAGCATAAAATAATTGATAAATAATATGAAAAAGTTTTGGTTAGTCATTGGAACATTCGTTTTGCTTTTCTCAGGAATTTTTTCTGCACATGCCGATGATTTTAATAAAATACTTACAAAGGGTAAATGGGTTAATAAATCCGATGGATATAAGATTAGTGCCGATAATGACAGAACAATAGAAAGATACAAAACGTTTAGCTTTAATGCAGATCAAACTTTTGTGCTCGATTCTATCAAAACAAAATTTAGAGGCGAGTGGAATGTTATTGATAACTGTATCTACCTTGAGTTTAATAATCAAAAATTAAAACCCAAAATAGCAAATCTAACTGACGATCAATTGATCGTTGATGGAGAGGTATTTAAAAATCATTCTGGAGCTGTAGCCGGATTGCTTAATTTCTACGAATATACTGGAATTTATAATGCTACACCCGGCCACTTATTGATGATTGTTGTAGGTATATTTTTTATTTTTCTTGCCATTCGTTATAATTATGAACCCTTATTGCTTATCCCTATTGGATTTGGAATTATTATTGGAAATATTCCTTTTTTCCAGGCCGAAGGATTTAACTTACAATTAGGGATTTATGAAGAAGGTAGTGTAATGAATTACCTCTATTTTGGGGTGCGGCAGGGAATTTACCCCCCGCTAATTTTTTTAGGAATTGGAGCAATGACTGATTTTTCTTCATTGATCTCAAATCCACGATTAATGATTCTTGGTGCTGCTGCTCAAATTGGTATTTTCTTAACTTTTCTGGGCGCATTAGTGTTAGGCTTTACCCCGGCAGAAGCAGGTGCTATTGGAATTATTGGAGGTGCTGACGGGCCAACAGCAATTTTCTTATCCTCGAAACTTGCTCCACATCTTATTGGGCCTATTGCTATAGCAGCCTACTCATATATGGCACTGGTTCCAATTATTCAACCGCCATTTATGCGATTGATAATATCCAAGAAAGAACGCAAAATTAGAATGAAACCACCCCGTTCGGTTTCAAAATTAGAAAAAATAATGTTCCCTATTGTCGGATTGCTGTTAACAGCTTATATATCACCAAGTTCTTTGCCTTTATTAGGAATGTTATTCTTTGGTAATTTATTAAAAGAATCAACGGTCACAAGGCGACTTGCTGAAACAGCACGTAATTCATTAATTGATATTGTTACTATTTTATTAGGATTAACAGTTGGTGCCTCAACACAAGCGGATGTGTTTTTAACTCCACAGTCGTTAATGATTTTTGGATTAGGAGCATTATCCTTTGTTGTTGCAACTTGTGGCGGCCTGTTTTTTGCCAGGTTAATGAACGTATTTCTTAAAGGAGATAATAAAATAAATCCGCTTATTGGTGCAGCAGGTGTTTCAGCAGTACCAGATAGTGCTCGGGTTGTTCAACACGAAGGGTTAAAAGCCGACCCGACAAACCATTTGTTAATGCATGCCATGGCTCCAAATGTTTCTGGTGTAATTGGCTCAGCTGTTGGTGCTGGTATTTTGTTAAGTTTCTTAATGTAAAAAAAAACAGAAATTATGAAAAAGTACAAATGTAAAGTATGTGGCCATATTTATGACCCTCAAGAAGGTGACCCCAATGGAGGTATTGAACCTGGAACTCCTTTCGAAGATATTCCTGACGACTGGAAATGTCCGATTTGTGGAGTGTCAAAAAAAGATTATGAACCATTAGATTGATAGCTTAACTTCTCATATAATTAGAGATGACAGAATTTTTTGTCATCTCTTTTTTTAATTGATTCGTACGCTATCCCAACAAGATTGTATTAATAGCTGTAAGGTTGTTACCGAAATATCTGTTTCATCGAAAAGAATCATTCGCACGACAACAGAAACATGGGCAAAGATTAGCTGAATTATAAATGATTCTGGCAATGTTCTTAAATATCCCTTTTCAATTCCTTTTTGAATAAAATTAATTGCAGGCTGATAATGCCTTTGATTAATCTCTTTTACTTCGTTTTTTTCTAAAGGAGACGATGCATAATGCTCGATAAATTGAAACTTTTGTGGATTATCTTTAAAATAATAAAATAAGTTTTTCCATATTAAAAAAAACTTTTCTTTATAAGGCAAAGCATTATCAATATTTTGAATAAATGCTTTGCCCATTTCTTCTCTTAATTCAGAATATACCGTTTTAATTAAATCTTCTTTGTTTTTAAAATAGTGATAAATGGTGCCAGCTGCAACATTTGATTCCTTAACGATTAATCCCATAGAGGTTGCATACAATCCCATTTCAGCAACTAACTGAATCGTAGTATCAATAATTTGTTGTCTTTTGGTCATTATTTTTTATAATCTTCAGCCATCTTTAAAGCTTCATAGCCGCTGACAATACCTCCGGTATAGGATAACTTCTTAAATTTTGTTTTCCATTTTATCAATCGTAAACCTTCTCGTGGTTTAAACACTTTAACATCAGGATAAACTAAAGCTGATTTTTGAATGATTTCTTTTACCTCCACAGCTGATAGCTCAGGATAATAGGATAGGAGTAGCGCAGCTACTCCGGAAACTACCGGTGCTGAAACACTTGTCCCATCAGCAATTTGATATTTATTTTCCGGTGCTAATGATTTTATTCTGGAGCCCGGAGCAAAAATATCTACCATCTCGTCACCATAATTTGTAAAACTGGCTGCAAATTGCTTATTGCAAGTTTTGGTACTGGCCCCAACAGTAATCCAGTTGTCAACAACTAAGTTTTTATCAATTATTTTAGTTGGATATTGTTTTACTTTATCAATATTATTGGCATCGTTTCCTGCAGCATGTACCAGAAGAACATCGTTTTCCTGAGCATACAATACTGCTTCGTCTACCAAATATTTATGGGGAGATAAATCTTTTCCAAAACTCATATTAATGATTCGTGCTCCATTATCGACGGCATAACGTATTGCTTTGGCTACGTCTTTATCTCTTTCATCCCCATCCGGAACAACTTTTAATGCCATAATTTTTGCATTTTCTGCTATGCCGTCAATACCTAATTCATTATCTCTTTTAGCAGCAATGATTCCTGAAACAAAAGTGCCATGAAATGCTTCCGGGCCATAAACATTGTTGTTGCCATAGTTTTCACTCATATCGGTAACATCATCACCAATAATTGCTCTTGGATTATAATCCGTATTTAGATGGTAATCTAAGGCCACATCAAGGTGAGATTCAATTTCTTCGAAAATTTCTTCGCTAATACCATACTTTACAAAGTTATAAATGGTTTTAATCTCCTTCTTATAAGTTTTATCCGTTTCTTTTAAACTATCCAAATCGTTAATTACAATAGAATCTGTTTGTAAAACATCAGCAATGGTTTGATAAGCATTGTGATATTTGTTTGTATATTTTTCAAAGCCCTTTTTTTGGCGTTGGGCGTCTTTCAAACTCTTTTCATATCTTTTGGCAGCCTCTTTGTACAGGCCATATTGCTCTTTTTCTTCGTCGCTTAACGTTCTTTTTTTTACATCACTAAATTTTTGATGGTATTTTTTATAAATACGCGTAATTTCCAGATTCTCATGGGTTATATTTGCGCCTTCAGCATTTCCCAGGAAGTTCCATCCGTGGATATCATCAATATATCCATTTTCATCATCATCAATACCGTTATCCGGGATTTCGTTTTTGTTTATCCACATCTTCTCCTTCAGGTCTTCGTGATTAAAATCTACTCCGCCATCAATAACAGCAACAATTACAGGTTTAGATTCTTTATCTTGTAAAAATTGATAAGCCTTATCAATTTCTGCACCATAAACCTGGTCGTCTATTGGTGATTGATTAAACCAATCATGCTCAATTTCTTTTTTTGTATTTTCATTGTTAATGTTTTGGCCTTGAGCTTTTAACCCTAAAAATGTAAATATTGCTATTAAAATTAAAAGTGTTTTTCTCATCTGTTTTTTATTTAAAAAAAAAGAGAAAGTCACGCTTTCTCTTTTGTACAACGTAAAAGTAGTAAAATTATTTGAATATTAATATCTCTTTCTCGCCCGTTGATTTACTGTAAGCTCTAAACATCATGTTCGTATTAAATGGCATAGCGATATTCCCATTTTTATCAACGGCAATAATCCCTCCGTCACCGCCGGCTTCTACCAGTTTTTTGTTAACCACTATGTTTGCAGCATCTTCTAAACTTAAATTTTTATATTCCATTAAGGCTGAAATATCATGAGCTACGGTATAACGGATAAAAAATTCGCCATGTCCGGTAGCAGATACAGCACAAGTATTGTTGTTGGCATAATTTCCTGCACCAATAATGGGGGAGTCACCAATACGTCCGTATTTTTTATTGGTCCTACCACCGGTAGATGTTCCTGCGGCCAGGTTTCCATTTTTATCTAAAGCGACACATCCGACGGTCCCGTGTTTTTCTGCTTTTAAGATGCGTTGTAAACTTTCCCATCGTTCTTGAGTTCGAAAATAGGATGAGTCAACGATTTCTATCCCTTGTTGCTTTGCAAAATCGGAAGCTCCTTTCCCAGCCAGCATTACATGCTCTGATTCGTTCATCACTTTTATGGCTGCTGATATTGGGTTTTTAATATCACCCACACCTGCAACAGCTCCTGCATTTAAATTGCTTCCATCCATAATGGAAGCATCCATTTCGTTGGTTCCTTCGTGAGTGAAAACAGCCCCTTTACCTGCATTAAATAATGGGCAATTTTCAAGATAATTAATGGTTTTTTCAATAGCTTCAATACTTGTTCCACCTTCGGATAGAATTTTTTCTCCAATAGCTAAGGCTTCGCCAAGTTTTTCCTTATAAATCATTTGTTGTTCTTCGTTAATATCTTTGTTACTTGCATTTCCAGCTCCTCCGTGAATTACAATAACATAGCCAGGCTGAGATGATTGCTCTTTTTGTGTACATGAATAAACAAAAAGCAGTGAAATACTAAAAAAGACAAATAGTTTGAATAGATTTTTCATGATGGTTTTAATTTAATTTTTATTGAAATAATACAACTAATTTAACAATAATTTTACTTTTGCATAAATTTATTTTAACAATGAGGAAACATCCATGCACTGAAAATCACAAAAATGAAATGAATATAACATGGATGTTCCACAAGGCCAATTAATTAACTAAAAATATATTCGTGTGAAACCCTCATGCAATAAAGTACACAACAAGGATATGAATAAATTTTGAGGGTTCCATGGTATTTGAAATACAGAAGTAAAAATAAGCAAATGTATTTACTTGAATAACAGGAGTATAACATAAATATATTCGAATGAAACAACGGTTAAAATTTTTTGCTACGTATGCTTTGTATTGGCTAATTTTATTCATGGCAGCGCGTCTTTTTTTTCTACTCTATCAATATAAATTTTCTTTTGACCTTAGTTTTAGTGAATGGGTATTGACATTTGTTTATGGCCTTCGTTTAGATATTTCATCTGTTGGATACATTTTGGCTATTACAGGTTTAATCTTAACTTTTACTTTTCTATTCAGCGGAAAAATTATTCATAAAATTCTTAAACCATTTACACTTATTGTTTTTGCTATTAGTTCAATCATAATTGTTGTTGATTTAGAATTGTATAAAAACTGGGGTTATCGTATGGATGCCACTCCATTATTATATATTACCAAGCCAAAAGAGGCAATGGCATCAACCGAATGGTGGCTCAATTTAATCCTTTTACTATTTATTATTCTGCTTATTTTTTCGGGAAATTATGTTTACAACAAATTGCTTAAACCCAAAATATTAGCTATAAAACAAGGTAACCTAATTACATTTTTTCTTCTTTTATTTCTTACAGGCACCATGATTCTTCCTGTTCGTGCTAGCTTTGGAATTGCTCCCGTAAATACAGGCATGGTTTATTTTAGTAAAAATAAATTTGCTAATCATGCTGCTGTAAACGTAGTTTGGAATGCTGTTCATTCTATGATAAACCGTAAAAATTCTGAAAATACATATCATTTCATGCCTAATCAGAAAGCAGAATCGATTGTGAACAAATTAACGGCTCATGATAATAATTCATTAAAAATTTTAAATAAAAAAAATCCTAATGTCGTAATATTAATTCTGGAAAGTTTTACATCTAAAGTAATTGGTGCTTTAGGAGGAGAGTGGGATTCTACTCCTAATTTTAACGAATTAGCTAAAGAAGGAGTATTGTTTACTAATTTTTATGCCAATGGCGACCGCAGTGATAAAGGTATTGTTTCCATTTTAAGCGGTTATCCTGCTCAACCAACAACATCAATTATTAAAACTTCGAGCAAAACAGAATCGTTACCATTTTTGTTTAAAAATTTTAATTCACTGGGTTACGAATCCTCGTTTTATTACGGCGGGAATATAGACTTCGCAAATATGCGTTCTTATTTTCTAAATAGTGAAGTACATCACCTTATAACTGACCAACAGTTTGATAAGAAATACCGAACCACAAAATGGGGAGTACACGATGAACACTTATTTTCTTATCTTTATGAGGATATGTTTAAGGCTGAAAAACCTTTTTTTAAAGTTGTTTTTACACTTAGTAGCCACGATCCGTTTGATGTTCCGATGGAACCTGTTTTTGAGGGAAATGACAGAGCAACAAAATTTCGAAACTCAATTTATTATACCGATCGTTGTTTAGGTGATTTTTTTCGTAACATAAAAAAGACAGAAATTTGGGACAATACTTTGTTCATTTTATTAGCCGATCACGGCAGCCCTCGCCCGGGGAATTTACAAAACCATGAGTTGGAAAAATTTCATATCCCCATGTTATGGATCGGTGGTGCTTTAAACACTAATTCAAAAATTATTAATAAACCGGGTTCTCAAATTGATCTGCCTAATACTTTATTAAGTCAGATTTCATCAATTGATTCATCTTATATCTATAGTAATAATCTGTTGAATCCCGATTATTCAGGTTTTGTATTTTATGCTTTTAACGATGGCTTTGGTTTTATAACCGATTCTACGAAAGTTATTTATGATAATGTAGGCAAGCATATTTTATATGAAGAGGGTAATGATATTCTGGAAGATTTAGAAAAAGGAAAAGCATATCTTCAATTGCTTTCCAACGATTATATTAATCGTTAAACAATATTTGGTTTCTTCTCGTTTGATCTAATTTTAACAGGGTTGACAAATAATTATTATGCCTGATAGATAAATCCTAAATTCAAGTAATTAGTGCATCTTAGAAAACACCAGTTTTTTTAGTGGCGTAATAAAAAACGTCAAGAACAAGGCTTGCGAAGAATTGGCAGCGAGGAGTTTACTAACGTAAATGACTAATTGCCAATGCGAGTGTAACGCAGTTATTGACGTTTTCTTATAGCCACTAATTAATGTAACTTTTTAAGAGGACTTTGTAAAGAAATATTTTTTTAATATATTTACTTAATTGAAAAAACTTAAAACTTTAACATTATGACAGATCTTTCGATAAACTACATGGGGCTTAAACTTCGTAATCCAATTATTGCAGCAAGCTCAGGGTTAACTAATTCTTTGGACGATATTAAAGAATTTGAAAAAAAAGGCGCGGGAGCAGTCGTGTTAAAATCTATTTTCGAAGAAGAAATTCGGCGTGAACTCGAAAAAGATTTGACCAGTATGCATATGGAATCTTTTCTCTATCCGGAAACCATGGATTATTACGATAATTATGCCGAAGATGATTCATTAACCAATCATTTGAAATTGATAAGAGAGTCTAAGAAAGCCGTTAAAATCCCGATTATTGCAAGTATAAACTGCGTTACTGCCGAAAAGTGGCCATATTATGCACAAACATTACAAGATGCCGGTGCAGATGCTTTAGAGCTAAATGTTTTTGTTTTACCTTCTGATTTTAATAAAACCAGCGCTGAAAACGAACAGGTTTATTTTGATATCGTTAAAGAAGTTAAAAAGCATGTTAAAATCCCTGTTGCTCTAAAAATAAGTTATTACTCATCTAATCTCGGAGCATTTATTCAAAAGCTTTCTAATACTGAAATTGATTCTATCGTATTATTTAATCGGTTTTACAGCCCGGATATTGATATCAATAATTTAGATGTTTTGTCGAGCAATGTATTAAGCCATCCCGAAGAATTAACCATCTCATTACGCTGGATTGCCATTATGAGCGAAAGAGTAGGTTGTGATTTGGCAGCTTCTACCGGAATACACGATGGCGCTGCGGTTATTAAACAATTGCTGGCCGGTGCAAATGCAGTACAAATAGCTTCTGCATTTTATAAAAACGGGAAAGGAGTTATCGAAAATATGCTCGATGACCTTTCAACCTGGATGGAACAGAAAAA
>JASGMZ010000058.1 GCA_030156305.1 Bacteroidales bacterium
TTTACAAGATGAAGACAGAAAAAAAACAATTGCTATAACCGACAGGAAAGAAGCAATACGGACAGCCTGCCTGTTGGCAAAAAAATATGATATTATCCTGGTAGCAGGCAAAGGACATGAAACATACCAGGAAGTAAACGGAGTTAAGCATCATTTTGATGACAGGGAAATCATTAAGCAAATTTTTAACGAAATCTATAACTAAACCAGATTATGCTTTATTATCTCTTTTTATATTTAGATAAATTCGATTTCCCGGGAGCGGGGGTGTTCCAATATATCTCATTCCGGTCGGCCATGACTGTAATTACCTCATTAATCATTTCCATGATTTTTGGAAAACGAATTATTAATTTCTTAAGAAAAAAACAGATAGGTGAAGAAATTCGCGATTTAGGACTGGAAGGACAAATGCAGAAAAAAGGAACACCAACTATGGGAGGTGTTATTATTCTTGCATCCATTATTATTCCTACACTCTTGTTTGGCGACTTATTAAATGTATATGTTATATTAATGCTTGTAACTACCATATGGCTTGGAGCCATAGGTTTTATCGATGATTATATCAAAACATTTCTAAAAAATAAACAAGGCCTGGCAGGGAAATTTAAAATCTTAGGACAAATTGGATTAGGGCTTATCGTGGGGTTAACTCTTTATCTAAGCGATGATGTAGTGATTCGTGAAACAGTAGTTGAAAAACAAAATTTAACTGGTAACGAAATGGTTGAAGGTATAGATAATACCGATTATGAAGAGGTTAAATCTACTCGCGATATAAAATGTACAAAAACAACTATCCCATTTGTAAAAAATAACGAGTTTGATTACGAATACCTGGTATCATTTTTAGGTAAACATAGTCAAAAAGCAGCATGGATAGTTTTTGTGATTTTTGTAATTCTTATTGTTACAGCGGTTTCTAATGGTGCGAACCTGACCGACGGGCTTGATGGCCTGGCAACCGGGTCGTCAGCTATTATTGGGACAACACTGGGCATTCTGGCTTATCTATCGGGCAATATGATTTATGCCGATTACCTAAATATTATGTACATCCCGTTAACAGGAGAATTAGTGGTGTTTATGAGTGCTTTTATCGGAGCTACTATTGGCTTTTTATGGTATAACTCTTATCCGGCCGAGGTATTTATGGGCGATACCGGAAGCCTTTCTATTGGTGGTATTATTGCTGTTTTTGCGATTATTATCCGTAAAGAGCTGCTTATTCCTATACTTTGTGGAATATTTTTTATGGAAAGCCTTTCGGTTGTTATGCAGGTTAGTTATTTCAAATATACCAAACGAAAATTTGGCGTAGGGAAACGAATATTTTTAATGTCTCCTTTACATCATCATTACCAGATGAAAGGATACCCCGAGCCAAAAATTGTTATGCGATTTATGATTATCGGGATTTTATTAGCCGTAATATCGGTAGTAACACTTAAAATCAGATAACTGAATATGAACGAACGGATTGTTATATTAGGTGCAGGCGAAAGCGGAGTTGGTTCAGCCATTCTTGCAAAAAAGAATGGCGCTGATGTTTTTGTGTCTGATTTTGGAGTCATTAAGGATAAATATAAAAATCTGCTTGATAAACATGAGATAGCCTGGGAAGAAGAGAAACACAGCCGGGAGCTCATTCTTAATGCCCAAGAAATTATTAAAAGTCCGGGAATTCCGGAAAAGGTTGAAATCGTTCAACAAGCTGTTGAAAAAAATATCCCGGTTATCTCAGAAATCGAATATGCTTCCCGATTTTGTAATGCCTGTAAAATATGTATTACCGGAAGCAATGGTAAAACAACCACCACCCATCTGATTTATCATATTTTAAAAAATGCCGGATTGAATGTTAGTATGGCAGGAAATGTCGGGCAAAGCTGGGCATGGCAGGTCGCCGAAAATAATTACGATTACTATGTAATTGAGTTAAGCAGTTTCCAGCTGGACGGGATGTACAATTTTAAAGCTGAGATAGCTATTTTAATGAATATTACACCCGACCATCTCGACCGGTATAATTCCATGCAGGATTATGTGGATTCAAAATTTCGCATTACACAGAATCAAACAGCAAAAGATTATTTTATCTATTGCGCCGATGATGAAATTATCCAAAAAGAGATTGAAAAAAAACATCTCGCAGCCCAAAAAATACCTTTTTCACTTAAAGAAAAGTTTACCCAAGGAGCATTTATCGAAGAAAATAATTTAAAAATCAATTATCTAAATAATCATTTTACTATGTCAATACATAATTTAGCTTTAAAAGGGCAGCATAACACATATAACTCTATGGCTGCCGGTATTTCCGCACAAGTGCTAAAAATTCGAAAAGAAGTTATTCGCGAAAGCCTGAGTAATTTCCAGGGCGTTGAACATCGGTTAGAATTTGTTTTAAAAGTTCATGGCATCGAATTTATCAACGACTCCAAAGCAACCAACGTAAACTCCACCTGGTATGCGCTCGAAAGCGTTCCTGAGGATATTATCTGGATTGTCGGAGGAGTGGATAAAGGAAATGATTACTCTATTCTCGAAGATTTAGTACGTAAAAAAGTAAAGGCAATTATTTGTCTCGGTGTTGATAATACCAAAGTTCATAAATCTTTTGGACGCATGGTATCTACAATAATAGATACCCAGTCTGCTTCCGAAGCTGTAAAAACAGCGTATTACCTTGCTAAAAAAGGCGATACGGTACTCTTATCTCCCGCCTGCGCCAGTTTTGATTTATTTGAAAACTATGAAGACCGTGGCAATAAATTTAAGCAGGCAGTAAGAGAATTGTAATAAACGAATTATTGATTTTTTTAAAAATCTGGTCATTGTATGAGATTAAAAGAGATATTATCGAAATATTTTAAAGGCGACCGGGTCATCTGGGGTGTAATATTTGCGCTTTCCATGTTTTCATTGTTAGCGGTTTACAGCTCTACGGGTACGCTTGCATACAAATACCAGGGCGGAAATACAGCATATTATATTTTAAAGCACTTTGTATTGTTAATGGTAGGATTGGGAATTATTTATATTACTCATTTAATTCCGTATAAATTTTATTCTAAACTATCGCAGTTGTTTTTGTACCTGGCCATATTTTTATTGGCAATTACGCTAATTATGGGTACAAGCCTTAACCAGGCAACACGTTGGTTAACACTACCCGGAGTGGGTTTGACTATTCAAACATCCGATTTTGCCAAGTTAGCGCTAATTATGTATATCGCACGTGTTTTATCCATGCGGCAACATAAAATTGATGATTTTAATGGAATTGTTGTTTCACTTATAATCCCTATATTGGCTGTTTGCGGATTAATTATGCCTGCGAATTTTTCTACTGCAGTAATATTATTTGTCTCTTCATTTATACTGATGTTTATTGGAAGGGTAAAAATGAAATACTTAATGTTAGTTGCCGGTATAGGTGTTTTTATTATTACGCTGCTTATTGCAAGTATTGCATTTACCGGCAGTCAGGGGCGTGTAGGAACATGGCAGAACAGAATAGAAAGTTTTGTAAGTGGAGATAGCGAAGATAATTATCAGGTTGAACAAAGCAAGATTGCCATTGCAACAGGTGGATTTTTTGGAAAAGGGCCGGGAAATAGTACTCAAAGGAACTTTTTGCCACATCCTTATTCCGATTTTATTTATGCGATTATCATCGAAGAGTATGGTTTTGTTGGCGGAGTAATTGTATTGATTTTATACCTGTTTTTGCTTTACCGGGCAGGTGTTATTGTCCGGAAGAGCAATCGTACTTTTGCAGCATTTTTAGCCATAGGGCTTACCATAAGCCTTACCTTTCAGGCTATGATAAATATGGGCGTGGCTGTGCATTTATTCCCGGTTACAGGACAAACACTTCCGTTAGTGAGTATGGGAGGTTCGTCTATTTTATTCACCAGTGTGGGCTTGGGGATTATTTTAAGTGTTAGCCGGGGGGTTGAGAAAAACCTTGAATTAGAAACCGAATCAGAAAACGAAAGTGAACCCGACGAAGAATAAAAATATTATCATCAGTGGTGGTGGAACAGGTGGACATGTGTTCCCTGCCATTTCTATTGCCAATGCAATTAAGCAAATTTCGCCCGACAGTAATATTCTGTTTGTGGGTGCATTGGGTAAAATTGAAATGGATAAAGTACCGGCTGCCGGATATCAAATTATTGGATTGCCTGTGGCCGGTTTACAACGCAGGATAACCTTTAAAAATATCGTTTTTATTTTTAAACTGATTAAGAGTTTGAGATTATCGAAAAAAATAATTAAAGATTTTCAACCCGATGTTGTAGTTGGTGTAGGTGGATATGCCAGCGGGCCGGTATTATATATGGCTAATCGAAAAAATATTCCAACACTTGTTCAGGAACAAAATTCGTATGCCGGGATTACCAATAAATTACTGGCTAAAAAAGCACAAAAAATTTGTGTGGCTTACGAAGGAATGGAAAAATATTTTCCTAAAGAAAAGATTATTTTAACCGGGAACCCTATTAGGCAGGATTTACTCAGCCAAATGAGTAGTAAAGCAGATGCTGCGGAGTATTTTAAAATGAATAACGATAAAAAAACGGTGTTAGTTATTGGAGGAAGCCTGGGAGCACGTACCATAAATCAGAGCATTATGACTAATATTGACAAAATTGGCCAAAGTGATATTCAGTTGTTATGGCAAACCGGCAAATATTATTATGAGGATGCTAAGGCTGTTGCGGAAAAATCAGGATATGAAAATATTAAAGTGTTGGATTTTATTGTTCGAATGGATTATGCGTATTCTTTGGCTGATGTGATTATATCCCGTGCCGGAGCAGGAACTATTTCTGAACTGTGTCTGGTAGGCAAGCCGGTGGTATTGGTGCCATCACCCAATGTAGCCGAAGACCATCAAACAAAAAATGCTATGGCGCTGGTAAACAAAAACGCAGCCATTATGGTGAAAGATAGTAATGCTAAAACAGAATTGGTTGACTGGGTTTTAAATTTAGTACATGATAAGGATAAGATGGTAGATTTATCCAAAAATATAAAAGGAATGGCTTTGCGCGATTCTGCTAAAATAATTGCTGAAGAAGTTTTAAAATTAGGATAATGGTGAATCTGGAAAAGATATATAATATTTATTTTTTAGGTGTTGGCGGAATAGGAATGAGCGCTATTGCCCGTTATTTTAATGCACTTGGGAAACAGGTAGGAGGATACGATAAAGTGTCCCGCCCGATTACCGATAAACTTCAACGAGAAGGGATTTCTGTAAACTTCACGGACAATGTGGAAAGCATTCCAGAATATTTTAAAAATAAAGAAAATACCCTGGTTATTATTACACCTGCCATTCCAACATCAAATTATCAGCTAAACTATTTTATTGAGCAGGGGTTTACCATAAAAAAACGTTCCGAGGTACTGGGCATAATTGCTAATTCACAGAACTGTATTGCCATTGCCGGAACACATGGAAAAACTACCATAACAACTATGGTTTCCTATTTTATGCAGCAATCAAGAATTGGGTGTAATGCATTTTTAGGTGGTATTTCGAAAAATTTTAATACTAACCTGGTGGTAAATCCCGATAGTGAGATTATGGTTGTGGAAGCCGATGAGTTCGACCGTTCATTTTTACATCTGCAACCGCAACATGCAATTATTTCAGCCATTGATGCCGACCATTTGGATATTTATAAAAGTAAAAATTCTGTAAATGAAGCATTTGGGCAGTTTATTCAGCAAATTAAACCAAATGGAACACTAATTATAAAATCAGGGCTTGATGTAGAAATAAAAAGAGATGATATTCATGTTTATACCTATTCATTAAATGATAGTGCTGATTTTAAAGCAGAGAATATTCGAATAGATAATGGATTATATGTATTTGATTTTGTAGGAGAGAGAATAAAAATCCGTGATTTAAAACTTGGATTACCCGGGCGTATTAATGTTGAAAATGCTGTAGCAGCCATAGCCATGGCATATCTGAACGGAGCTCATCAAGACGAAATTTACAATGCTGTACCAAAATTCAAAGGGATAGAGCGCAGGTTCGATTATCAGATTCATCGAAAGGATTTTGTTTATATTGATGATTATGCACATCATCCGGAAGAACTGAAAGCAGCGATTATATCTGTTAAAGAACTGTTTGAGGATAAGAAAGTTACCGGTATTTTTCAGCCTCATTTGTATTCGCGGACAAGCGATTTTGCCGATGAGTTTGCTCAAAGTCTTGATTTATTAGATGAGATTATATTGTTGGATATTTATCCTGCCAGAGAAGAACCTATACCCGGAGTAACTTCTGAGATTATATTCAATAAAATAAAAAAATCAAATAAAATTTTATGTACTAAAAATAATGTGCTGGAAATTTTAAAAGAAAGAAATCCGGAAGTTCTCCTTACATTGGGAGCCGGAGATATTGATGAGCTTGTACAACCGATAAAAGAAATGTTTGAATAATTTGTATGAGAAAATTAAAAGACATATTAATTTGGGTTTTTGTGGTTGCTTACCTTGCAGTGTCCATGAGCTTTGTGACTAAAAAACGGAAGTTGGTTGTATGCCAAGCTATAAATGTTACGATAATGGATAGCAGCCGAAATCAGTTTGTTACTCAAAGCGATATTATTGAGTTTTTGCGCCAGCCTGATATGAATGTTGTTGGAAACCCTATAACATCAATCAATACAAAAAAAATAGAAGCTGAAATATTAAACTATTACTCGGTAAAGAATGCCGAAGTATTTGTAAATGTAAACGGAGAGATTAATGTTGAAGTAACCCAACGAAAACCTATCGTACGTATCATTAATAAAAAAGGCGAAAGTTATTATATCGACCAGGAAGGAGCTATAATGCCCTTGTCTGCAAAATATGCATCGCATGTGTTAATTGCTAATGGACATATTGTTGAACCGTTCGAAGTAAATCGAACACAAAAAATAAATTGTGATATTAGCAGTGAAGAATTTGAAAAAAACAGAATAATTTGTGATTTATTTAAGCTCTGTAAATTTATTGATGAACATGAATTTTGGAAAGCACAAATAGAACAGGTTTATGTAAACGATGAAATGGAATTTGAATTAATTCCAAGGGTAGGTGCTCACCAAATATTTTTTGGAGATATAACTAATTATCAAAAGAAATTTAGAAATCTTAAAGCTTTTTACCACCAGGGATTGAATAATGTCGGGTGGAATAAATATGATAAAATTAATTTGGAATTTGAAAATCAGGTAATTTGTACTAAAAGATAAGCGTTATGAGTCATAAAACAGATTTAGTAGCAGCTATTGACATTGGAACAACAAAGATTGTTGCCATTGTCGGTAAGAAAAAAGAAAACGGGAAGATTGATATTTTAGGAATCAGCAAAACTCCTTCTAAAGGTGTAAAAAGAGGCGTTGTGCAAAATATTGATGAAGCCGTTAATTCTATTCAGAAAACGGTAGAAGATGTTCAGTTTACTATTGGCAAAGAGATTAAGGATGTTTTTGTAGGTATTGCCGGACAACATATCCGAAGCATTAAAAATCGGGGGTACATTAACCGCGATTCGTACGATGATGAAATAACCCGCAAAGATATAGATGATTTGGTGAACGATATGTATAAAATCCCTATCGATTTTGGCGAAGAGATTATTCATGTTCTTCCACAAAATTATATTGTCGATAATGAGACGGGCATAAAAAATCCCGTAGGGATGTCAGGCAAAAGAGTGGAAGCTAATTTTCATATTGTAATTGGGCAAGTGGCTTCAGCACGTAATATTAGCAAATGCATTACAAAAGCCGGTTTAAAATTAAATTCGTTAATTCTTGAGCCCTTGGCTTCTTCAGAAGCGGTATTAACAGAAGATGAAAAAGAAGCAGGTGTTGCTTTAGTTGATATAGGTGGAGGTACAACAGATATTGCTGTTTTTTACGATGATATCATAAGACACACTGCCGTTATTCCTTTTGGTGGTGATGTAGTTACCAAAGATATTAAGGAAGGTTGCTCTATTTTACAACGACAGGCAGAATTATTGAAAATCCAGTATGGCTCCGCTTTAGGCGACTTGGCTAAAGAAGAAGAGGTAGTTTCTATTCCCGGAATAAGTGGGCGTGAACCTAAAGAGATATCTTTTAAAAGCCTCGCTTATATTATCCAATCGAGGATGGAGGAAATACTTGATGCGGTAATTTATGAAATTGAGAATTCGGGTTATTTCGACCGCTTGAGTGCTGGCATTGTAATTACCGGAGGTGGTGCATTGTTAAAACATCTTCCGGCATTGGTGAAATTTAAAACCGGAATGGACGTGAGAGTTGGTTATCCTTCGGAACATCTTGTAAACGATAGCAATTCAGATGTAAATGATCCAATGTTTGCTACAAGTGTTGGATTAGTACTTAAAGGATATGAGCATATCGAAAAAGACAAAAGGAGTTTTGTTGCTGAAGAAGAAGAAATGGAAACCGAACAGAACAAGTCAGAAGATGAAGAAATAAGCGAAGGTAAAAAAGAGTCTAAACAAGGGATTATGAATACATTAAAAAAAGTATTTACCGATATGTTCAACGAAGATGATGTTGAAATGTAAAACTATAGATAACCTAATACCGATATGTGTTCAATCCTGCCTGCCGGCAGGCAGGTATATAATTTTAGGAGCGGTAGCGAACTAAAATTACATTGAACATTAATCGGCATTATACTGAAATTCAGGCTGTTTAATAATATTAAAATCAAAATAAATATATTTAATATTGCATAATTGAACGCAACTTGGTATAAGATGACTCATAACACAACATATATTTAAAATTTTGTAAACGTTTAAAAATAAAATAGTATGGCTGATGATTTAATGAATTTCGATTTACCTGTCGACCGTTCTTCGATTATAAAAGTAATTGGAGTAGGTGGTGGCGGGAGTAATGCTGTAAATCATATGTTTAGACAGGGCATTAAAGATGTAAACTTTATTGTTTGTAATACCGATGCACAAGCATTATCGAATAGCCCTGTATCCATAAAAGTGCAATTGGGAGAATCTTTAACAGAAGGACGTGGAGCCGGGAATAAACCAGAGATAGGGCGTCAGGCAGCCATTGAAAACCTCGACGATGTGGTTGAAGTAATGGGCGGAAATACAAAAATGGTATTTATTACCGCCGGAATGGGTGGAGGAACTGGTACAGGAGCAGCACCTGTAATTGCAAAAGCCGCTAAAGAAATGGGATTACTTACCGTAGCTATTGTTACCATCCCATTCCGTTTCGAAGGTTCTCGAAGAACTAATCAAGCCATTGAAGGGATTAATGAGATAGAAAAACATGTGGATTCCTTGCTGGTTATTAATAACGAAAAGTTAAGGGAAGTGTGTGGTAATTTAAAATTTTCCGAAGCCTTTTCGTATGCTGACAATGTTTTAGCAACTGCTGCTAAAGGTATTGCCGAAATTATTACCGTGCCCGGATATATCAATGTTGATTTTGCTGATGTGGAGACAGTACTTACAAATAGTGGTGTAGCACTAATGGGAACAGGAATGGCCAAAGGCGAAGACCGTGCCGTAAGCGCTGTACAACAAGCCTTAACTTCTCCTTTACTCAACGATAATGATATTAGCGGAACAGACAATATCCTGCTGAATATTACCTTTGGGAATGATGAAATTACGATGGACGAGATTGGTGAAATTGCTGACTTTGTAAACAATGAGGTGGGTTCTAATCCAAACATAATCTGGGGAACCGGGTTTGATGAGAAACTGGAAGACCAGATTAGCATTACTATTATTGCTACCGGATTTGAAAGTAACAGTATCCCTGAGCTTTATGCTAAAAAAACAAAGAAAAAAACCATTACATTAGACGAAGAGGAATCCAAACCTAAGCCAAAGCCAAAGAAAAAGCAAGATTCGAGATATTTAATTTCTAAAAATATAAATGGCGATTTTGACGAATGCCTCGATTTTAAGCAGCGAACCATCGATTTTGATATTAAAAAAGATCGCGAGTCGGATAAATATATTGTATTGCATCAACCCGAAAATGAATCGGAGGTAGCTATTGAAACTAAAAAATCAGAAATTGAGAAGAAATTGCAGGAGTCACGCGAAAGAATGAAAGAACGACGTATGGAATCGTCGAAAATGAAAGATAATATTGATGAAATAGAGAATGAACCGGCATATAAACGAAAAAAAATAAAGATCGACCAGCCTGTACCCTCTAAAGAATCTAATGTTTCAAGATATTCTCTCGAAGATGATGAGGATGAAAATACAACACGATTAAGGCCGAATAATTCGTATTTACATGATAACGTAGATTAAAAATTAAAGTATTATGAGTTTACAAAAACAAATTGACCAGGATATAAAACAGGCTATGCTTGCCAAAGAGAAGGATAAGCTTGTTGCGTTAAGAGCTATTAAGTCAGCTTTATTGCTGGCAAAAACAGAAAAAGGTAATGCTGAAATATCTGATGAAGCAGAACTGAAACTTTTACAAAAGCTTGTAAAACAACGTAAAGAATCAGCAGAGATTTATCAGCAACAAGGAAGAAAAGATTTAGCAGACCAAGAACTGGACGAAGCAAAAATAATCGAAAATTATTTGCCCGAACCAATGAGTGATGAAGAACTTACCGGCATAATAAAAGTTATTATTGATGAAGTAGGGGCTTCTACTGTGGCAGATATGGGAAAAGTAATGGGTATCGCAAACAAAAAATTGGCAGGAAAGGCTGAGGGTAAAGCTATTGCCGAAAAAGTAAAATCGCTGTTAAATCAATAATATTTATTATTTAATTCTTATGTTAAAAAACGGAGTGATTTTTTCACTCCGTTTTAATTTCGTTCAGTAGTAATATTTTAATAAAACTTAGCTCTTTTATCTACAATATTTGCAGTTTCTTTCAACGCTTCAAAAACTTCATAATTGGCACGGTTGCTATATTGCATCATTCCTTGTTGTTGTTGCATTTCAACATTTCCAATGTCGGAAATATTAACTGATGTTACCTGTAATACATAAACACCCGTATTCCCCTTAACAGGATTTGATAATTTATCCTGTTCCAGAGTAGTGGCAACGGCAATAAGTTTTGGCTCAACACCAGCTTCGGGAACAGAGTATGATCTGAAACTAATATTAGTAGCGGTTTTTACTTCAGTATTAAGTTTAGATGCCAATGTTTGTATATTATTGGCTTCAGCCATCTGCTGACGGATTTTTTCAGCAAGTTGTTCCGCTCTTTTCTCTTTTTTCACCTGAACAAGTATTTGCGATCGAACTTGTTCGAAAGGAGCTATACCATCTTCTTTAATATCCGTAACAAAACCAATTATAAATCGATCGCCAATCTTAAAAATCGGGTCATTATTTTCTTTAATGATTTCATGTTTATCTGTATTATAGATGGCTCTGATAAATTCTCTCGGATTCTCTAATCCGGGGATATTTTTATCATTCTCTTTGATATTACTGGCAATTTTCTTGGTTAAATTTTCGTTTTCCTGAATGGCTTGGTTAAATTCTTCGTAGGTGTGATTATTTCCAACAAATTTGCTTGCCTGAGCATAAATATTTTCTTCGGTTTCTGCGCTTGGTTCAAGTTTTCGGCCTAATATAGCAACTTTAACTTTTTTAACCTCTTTACTACGGCCTGTAACCTGAGTAATATGTAAGCCGTATTGAGTAGGGATTGTTTTGTATTCGCCAACGTTGGCATTAAAACAACTATCGCTAAAAGGTTTGATCATCTCATTGGCTTTAAACCATCCTAAATCACCGCCTTTTTCATTAGCTGCTTTATCGGCCGAATACTGATTGGATAATTGAGCAAAGTTAGCTCCTGATTTCAACAGATTTATTAAACTGTCGGCCATGGCATATATCTGGCTGTAATCTGTATCCTGTGGTGTAGGTTGTAATAATATATGACGGGCACGCACAGAATCGGGTAAATATTTTATATCCGATAATTTAGCTAACTTAAATGTTTCATCTTCAAAATAAGGGCCATAAATAAATCCTTCTTTTGCATTAAACATCTCCTCCTGAAATTGTTCTGGCAACTCGTCTTTTTTATAATAATTATCATCAAATGAAATATCACTATTTAAACTGATAAAATCTTTATCGTTATCTGTTTGAGCAAAATCTGCGTAGATATTATTAATCCATTCTTCAGCTGCATTACGGTCAGCTTCAGAAGGTTTTATGTCGAAAGTAACATATTCAATACTTCGTGATGCGGTTTGTTTAAAATCATTTGCATGATTTTTATAATATGTTTTTAGGCCTCTTTCTTCAATATTAACTAAGCTGTCGGGAATTTGATTGAGATTTTGTGCAATAAAATCAAAATCTACGGTTTTATTAATTCTGTTTAATTCAGCCTGAGCTTCACGTTTTGTAACGTATAATCCTTTTTTAATCAGGTTGGTATATTTAGAAAATTCTCTTTCCTGTACCATTTGATCTTCGATAAATAACCAATAAGCTTTCTGTTGTCCTGTTGGATCCTGATCGTATGTTTTTAAAAATTGAATCACAGCCATAGTGTTTAGCTCACCGGTTTCGGGATTGGTAAATAAATTTTGAATAATAGGATGAATGTTTTCTCCCTGCACCATATCCCATAATTCCTCACTGCTAATATCAATACCTAATTCTTTATATTCGTCTTTAAGAATATTTTGTCTTAAGATTTGTTGCCAGGTTTGTTCTTGAATACGTTGGATTGTTTTTTCATCAAGAGCATTTTTCCCGGATGTAAACTTAGTAATTTCAATTAGATCGTTTAACTCTTTCTGGTATTTTTGGACTGAGACTGATTTTCCGGATATCTCAGCAATTTCAAATTGTGAATTTGAAAATAATGCTCCGCCTGAATTCAGAAAATCTCCTAAAATAAATGCTAATAGTGCCATTCCAATCACTATTGCAACTAATACACCTGCTCGATTTCTAATTTTCTCTAAAGTTGCCATTGAATTTCTGTTTTTGTCTTAAAATTTAAAGGTTCGAATATAATAATTAAAATCTTTTTTTATGGCATGTTGCCATTTTATTAATCCGCAAATTTAATATTTTATTATTTTCTTTTAGCTTTATTTAAGAAAATTAAAAAAATACAAGTGAAATTCATTCCATTATTTCTAATTTGATTAATTCTACTCTGGTATTGGTTACTTTTAGGATACTAAATTTAAAGCCGTTAATTAATATTTGATCATTAATTTTTGGAATACTTTCGGTGTGGTATAAAATGTACCCGGCAATGGTTTCGTATTCGTCATTTTCGGGTATATTTAACTCATATTTATCGTTGATATAATCGATTTCCAATCGTCCGGAGAAAATAAAATTTGTATCGTTTAATTTTTTTTCATAATACTCAATGATATCATGTTCATCTTTTATTTCACCAAAAATTTCTTCTAA
>JASGMZ010000059.1 GCA_030156305.1 Bacteroidales bacterium
AACATCAATCGGCATTATACTGAAATACAGATCATTCAAGAATATCAAAATTAAAATAAATATATTTAATATTGCATGATTGAACGCAACTTGGTATAAGATTAAAGTTTAAATCATTTTCAATAAAGTTTTGTTTCTTTGCATAAAAATAATAAAGTCTAATGAAAAGAACACTCGTATTCTCCCTTTTATTTTTTTTGTATTTTACATCCATTGCACAAAATAGTATTTTAAAAAGATCAATTCATTGGGGAAAACCTTATAAAATTTCTCAATATTATGATATTACCCAAAAGGAGTTGGATACAAAAAAGTTTTTATTTTTTGAAAATGCACATTATTATAACCATAATACCCTGCTTCCTTATTATTTCGAAATTATAAGTGTTAATTCTTTAAACGCTAAGGTAAAAATCACCAATTTGCAATTTGAACCTTTATCAAACAACGAATTAGCCTATTTGCAGTACCCTGATTCAATTCCTCAAAAACTGTTTTATGAATCGGAAATTAAATACTCCCGCAACCAGGCTTTTTTGCAATTCAATTTATTGCCTTTAAGAAAAAATAGTGCAACGAGTCAATTGGAAAAATTGGTTTCTTTTTCTATTGAAATTGTTACAGGGAGTTCTTCATCTCAAATAGATACCAAAAAAACAAAAGCTTTTACTAATCAATCGGTACTTAAAAGCGGAAAATGGGTTAAAATAAAAATTAAAGAAACAGGAATTTATAAATTAACCTATAATGAAATAATAGAGCTGGGTATCGATGATCCTTCCAAATTAAAAATTTATGGGAATTCTGAAGGAATGTTACCCGTTTCAAATATTGAGGAATGTCAGGATGATTTATTTTTAAATGCCATTTATTTTGAGAAGGGCAGTGATGGAATCTTTAACCAAAACGACTATATATTATTTTTTGCAAAAGGGCCCGATCAATGGACGTATAATGAATCGGAAGATTTTTACTCCTGTACCAGACATATTTATTCTGACTACAACTACTTTTTTTTAACATCAAATAATAACCCAAATGAAGAAATAACAACACTAAGCAGCTCATCACAGCCAATAAATGAAACGATAACAACCTTTACAGACAATATCCATTACGAAAAAAACAGTAAAAACTTAATTGAATCGGGACAGTTATGGTTTGGTGAAACTTTTGATATAACAACAAGCTATTCATTTGATTTTGATTTTCCCAACTTAATAAAAACAGAACCAGTAAAAATAAAAACAGCTTTGGCTGCCCGTTCTTCCTCAAACTCTTCGTTTACTATAAAATCAGGAGCACAAACTATTGCTACTCCTCAATTTGATCCAGTAAATATGAGTTCATATACATCTACTTATGCCGTTAAAAATATAATTACTGGAGATTTTTCAAGCAATAACGATGATTTTACAATAACGATAGACTACAATAAACCATCACCATCGTCTAAAGGATGGCTCGATTACATCACACTCAATGCCCAAAGGCAACTAAATATGTCTGGAGATCAATTAAAATTTAATTATTTTAATGCTGATGATGTAGAAAAAACAATTGATTTTCGTATTCAAAACGCTTCTGAAGCTACAAAAATATGGAAAGTTAATGCACCCACAACACCAAAAAATCTTGAAAAACAAATCGTTGCATCAAATACAATTTCTATAAAAGTAACGGTTGAACCTGGATTAAATGAGTTTATTGCTTTCAATCCTGAAAACTCATTAAACCCGACATTGGTTGGTACTGTCACTAATCAAAATCTACATGCTTTAGGCCATCGCGACATGATTATTGTTACTCACCCCGATTTTATCAGTCAGGCACAAAGCATTGCAGATTTACATTCCTCACAAGATGGATTGTCGGTAGCCATAACAACTCCCGAACAAATTTTCAATGAATTCTCATCTGGAACACCCGATGCAGCTGCTATTCGAAATTTTGTTCGAATGATCTACCAAAGGGCAACGACTACTGATACCCTTAAATACTTACTTCTTATAGGCGATGGATCATACGATCATAAATCAATTACCGCAGAAAATATAAATTATGTAATGACCTACCAATCAGAAAACTCATTAACACCAACCTCATCATTTGTTACCGACGACTTTTTTGGGTTGCTTGATGCCACGGACAATATTGAATTATCTAACTCAGGATTAGTAGATATTGGAATTGGCCGATTACCTGTAAAATCAGCACAAGAAGCTCAACAGATGGTAGATAAAATTTACAATTATACTGATTTCAACAACAGAGGAGATTGGATTAACTCAATGAGTTTCGTCGGAGACGATGAAGATAATAATATCCATATGCGCGATGCCGATCGCATTGCAGTAAAAGTGGACACCACATATCCCCATTTTTTCATCAATAAAATTTATCTTGATGCGTATCCTCAACAAAAGACAGCGGTTAGTGAAAGTTACCCCGAGGTTAGCCGATTAATAAATGAGCAAATTAATAATGGAATTTTAATTTTTAATTACACTGGACATGGAGGAGAAGATGGATTGGCACATGAAAGAATATTAACCATCGATAATATCAACTCATGGAAAAACAAAAATCAATTAGCTGTATTTATGACAGCTACCTGCGAATTTAGCCGATTTGATAATCATAAATACGTGTCTGCCGGCGAAAGAGTTTTACTTAATCCAAATGGAGGTGGTATTGCTTTATTTTCTACTACACGATTAGTTTACTCAAGTCCCAATTATATATTAAACCAGAACTTTTTCAATCATGTATTTGAAAAAAATTATAAAAATAATTATCACACCCTCGGTGATGTAATGCGATTAGCAAAAAACACTTCAGGAACAGAAAATAATAAACGAAACTTTACCCTTTTGGGCGATCCGGCTTTAACATTACCTTTGCCAAATTATACAATAATTACCGATTCAATAAATCACAAGGATGTCTTAAATAACACGGACACATTAAAAGCCCTTAGTAAAGTTACTATACATGGGCATATTGCAGACGAAACAAAAAATATTATAACCAATTATAATGGATTAGTTTATCCGATGGTATTGGATAAAAAAAGAACCATTACCACTTTAGGAAATGATGGAGAAACACCCATGACTTTCCAAACACAAAATAATATCCTTTATAAAGGAAAAGCCAGTGTTACCAACGGGCGCTTTCAATTTAGCTTTGTGGTTCCCAAAGACATTTCGTACAATTACGATAACGGAAAAATAAGCTATTACTCGCTAAGCTCATCTTCTGATGCCAAAGGTTATTTCAACGATTTTATTATCGGCGGTACGGACAATTCTGCTCCACCCGATAATGTCGGTCCTCAACTAAAATTGTATATGAACGATGAAAGCTTTGTTTCGGGTGGTGTTACCGACCAAAATCCAATATTATATGCCATTTTAACCGATAGTAGTGGAATTAATACAGTTGGAAATGGTATTGGCCATGATATTACAGCTATACTGGATAATAACACAAGCAATATACTGGTTCTAAACGATTATTATGAATCGGATGTAGATGACTATCAAAAAGGAAAAATTGAATATTTATTTAACAAATTGGAAGAAGGGGAACATCAACTAAAAGTTAAGGTATGGGATGTTTACAATAACTCATCGGAAGAAGAACTGGATTTTATGGTGGCCGAATCGGAAAAACTTGCCATAAAAAATTTACTGAATTATCCGAATCCATTTACCGAACAAACGGCTTTTTATTTTGATCACAACCGGCCCAATGAAATGTTGGAAACAATGATACAAATTTTTACCGTTACCGGTAAACTAGTAAAAACAATACACGCAACAATAAATTCAAGTGGATTCCGTTCTGATCCTATATATTGGGACGGGTTGGATGATTTTGGCGATAAACTAAGTAGAGGTGTATATATTTACCAGCTAAAAATTAAAACTTTAGATGGAGAAAACGTAACCAAAATCGAAAAACTAGTAATACTCAAATAATTTATTTTTTATTGTATAACAGCAAATAATTTTATATTTGCATCGCTTATTTTTAAGAACTTAATGATGAAAAAAATTTTAACGGCAGTAACTCTTTTAACGCTATTTACAGGAACAATTTTAGGCCAAACCATAGACAAAAAAGATTTAGTTGGCTCCAATAATCCACTCGAATATTCTGCTTCGTTTTTAACCATTGCCCCGGATTCACGTGCAGGAGCTATGGGAGATGTAGGCGTAGCATTATCTCCGGATTATAATTCTATGCACTGGAATCCTGCTAAATATGCATTTATTGAAAGTGATATGGGAATTGCTGCATCGTATACCCCATGGCTTAGAAATTTAGTTAATGATATTAATCTGGGATATGTCTCATTTTACAAAAAAATTGATAATGTACAAACGGTTGCCGCAACATTGCTTTATTTTGATTTGGGCGATATTCAGTTTACCAATGAATCGGGGGAATATAACGGGCAACATTCTCCTTATGAATTATCTCTTGACGTAGCCTATGCAAGAAGTTTCTCTGATAAAATTTCCGGAGGTATTGCGTTTCGATATATCCGTTCGGATATTACCGGAGGTGCCCTGGTTGGCAACATGGAAACAAAAGCAGGAAATGCTGTTGCTGCAGATATCTCAATGTATTATGTTAATGATGATTTGAGATTAAACGATAATAATGCAACATGGTCTGCCGGGATTAATATTTCAAATATGGGTTCTAAAATTTCGTATACCGAAATTGAAAAAGACTTTTTACCTGCCAACTTAAAAATTGGAACAGCATTTAAATACGAAATGGACGATTATAATTCGTTAACTATTGCGTTGGATTTAAATAAATTACTAGTACCTACCCCTGAATATGAATTAAATGACAGTATCCTTTTTGGGAAAGTTTCTGATGTTTCAGTTGCCGAAGGAATGATTCAATCATTCTACGATGCTCCGGGTGGCTGGGAAGAAGAATTACACGAAATTAAATATAGTGTCGGGGCCGAATATTGGTATGCCAATCAGTTTGCTGTGCGTGCCGGATATTTTCATGAACATGAAACCAAAGGAAATAGAAAATACTTTACCGTAGGTGCAGGATTAAGGCTTAATGTTTTTACCATAGATTTTTCTTATCTTATCCCCTTAAAACAAAACAACCCGCTGGCAAATACCGTTAGATTTACCTTAGGTTTGGATTTTCAGGCTTTTAGAGAACAACAAAACAACTAATAGACATGAGTTTTCGTATTGGTTACGGATATGATGTACATCGCCTTAACGAAGGACAAGAACTAATACTGGGAGGTATAAAAATTCCTCATGATAAAGGATGTGTTGCCCACTCCGACGGAGATGTTTTAATCCATGCAATATGTGATGCCCTTTTAGGAGCGGCAGCTTTACGCGATATTGGATACCATTTTCCGAATACTGACAACCAGTATAAAAATATCGACAGTAAAATTTTACTTAAAAAAACCATTCAGATTTTACATGATAATGGCTACTCTTTAGGAAATATTGATTCAACCATTTGTTTGCAAAAACCAAAAATACAGGATTTTATTCCTGAAATGATTCAAACCATAGCTTCTGTTATGAATATTGCTGAAAGTAAAATATCAATCAAAGCTACTACTTCTGAAGAGCTTGGTTTTATTGGTGAAGAAAAAGGAATTGCAGCTCACGCTATGGTACTTATCGAAAAAACACCTTAATACAACATTTTTATTATTCCCATATTTTTTATATCTTTCAGCTGAATTTTATTTTGATAAAGTTCAATTAATCAATTATTTATCTTATAATTAGAAATACAATCAAGGATGAAGAAAACACTTGTGCTGGGGGCTAGCCCCAATCCCATAAGATTTTCGCATAAAGCTGTAAAAAGTTTAGTCAGACATGGACACGAAGTAGTTCCCATCGGTAATCGTGAAGGCGATATTATGTGGCAAAAAATTATTGTTGGCAAACCCAAGGTCAAAGATATCCATACAATTACAATTTACTTAAACCCTAAAAATCAAAAAGAATACTACCAATATATTTTCAGCCTTAAACCTAAACGAATTATTTTTAATCCTGGATCTGAAAATCAAGAATTAATAGAACTTGCCATGCAAAAAGATATTGAAGTTACCATTGCTTGTACCTTAATTATGCTAAACAACAATCAGTATTAATGATAGCAAACATTACTAATTTTGAACAATTTAATGCAGCTAAAAAAAACAAAGGCTGTTTAATATACTTTTCACACGAAAAATGCAATGTCTGTAAAGTATTAAAACCTAAGGTACATCAACTACTTACAGACTTTTTTCCAAAAATAAAAATGTTTTATTGCGATACCGAATTATATCCTGAAATTGCAGCACAAAACTCTATTTTTACAGTTCCTACCCTTATTATTTTTTTTGATGAAAAAGAATTTTTTCGCAAAAGCAGGAACTTTGGACTGCAAGAATTAAAAAACGATCTTGAACGTCCCTATTCAATTATGTTCCAATAATTAAAATTTCTTTTATGAAAAATTTCTAAGAATTTTTCATAGTTTTTTACAAATATTTGTAACTTTCTTTCACCTAAAAATTTATGTAATTGGCTGACAATGAAAAAATATTTAAACAATATTTTTAATCGAAAAAAGCATAAGGAAGGGAAAAAATCCACTTATGATTTTAAACCATCATGGCTCCAAAATTTTCTATTAGAGTTAGGTGGCTTAAGTCGATTTACGGGCAATTTTTTCAGAGAACTATTCAGCTACCCCTTCGAAATTAAAGAATTCTTAAAACAATCATACCGGATGGGGCTAAGCACCTTACCGCTCATTGGTATTACCGCATTTATTATGGGTTTAGTATTAACCCTACAATCGCGGCCAGTACTGGTTGATTTTGGGGCAGAGTCATGGCTACCAGGAATGGTTTCTGTTTCCATCGTTCGAGAAATTGGCCCCGTAATTACGGCATTAATTTGTGCCGGAAAAATTGGTTCAGGAATTGGTGCAGAATTAGGATCTATGCGAGTAACCGAACAAATCGATGCCATGGAAGTTTCGGGAACAAACCCTATAAAGTATTTAGTAGTTACTCGCGTATTAGCAACTACATTTATGATACCTATGCTGATTTTTTATTCCGATGCAATTTCTTTTTACGGATCCTATGTGGCCGTTAATATGCACGGATTTATTTCTCCACAACTTTTTATTACACAAGCTTTTGATCCCTTGCATTATTTTGATATTGTTCCGGCAACCATCAAAACATTTTTTTTCGGATTTGCTATTGGTATCATCGGTTGCTATAAAGGATATTATTCTACTAACGGAACCGAAGGTGTTGGACGTGCGGCAAACTCAGCTGTGGTAATATCATCGCTGGTTATTTTTATTATTGATTTAATTGCTGTTCAATTATCGGAAATAATTCATATTTTCTCAATATAAGATGGAAAATAATAAAGACATATTAAATAACACGAATAACAATTATGTAATAGAGATTGAGCATTTGCAAAAATCATTCGATGGAAGAATGATTCTAAAAGATATTAATTTAAAGGTAAAAAAAAGCGAGAATGTAGTAATCTTAGGAAAATCAGGGATTGGAAAATCAGTATTAATAAAATGTATTGTTGGTTTAATATTTCCGGATAAAGGTTCAATAAAAGTTTTTGGGAAAGAAGTAACCCAAATGAATCATAAAGAGTTAAATGAAATGCGTACTCGTGTAGGATTTATTTTCCAAAGCAATGCATTGTACGATTCAATGACCGTTCGCGAAAACCTTGAATTTCCTTTACGAAGGAATAAAATCATTAATGATAAAAAAGAAATTGATAACCTCGTTTACGAAGCCCTTGAAAATGTAGGATTAACAGATGTTATCGATAAAATGCCTGCAGAATTATCAGGCGGGATGAGAAAAAGAATTAGTCTGGCCCGAACGCTAATTCTAAAGCCGGAAATCATTCTTTACGACGAACCAACTACCGGTTTAGATCCATTAACTTCAAGAGAAATTAGCAAATTAATCAATACTATTCAAAATAAATACAATGCATCATCAATAATTATTACACACGATCTCGAATGTGCAAAAAGAACATCCAATCGAATTTTAATTTTACAAGATGGGATTTTTTACGCTAAGGGTAGTTTTGACGATCTTAAAACAAACAATGACCCGTTTGTTAAATCATTTTTTATAACCGTTTAAAATCTTTAAACCATGAAAAATACAAAATATAATAATATTAAATTAGGATTATTTGTTGGGTTAGGTGCCTTGATTTTTATCCTGGCCATATATTATATTGGCAGCCAAAGCAACATTTTTGGACGTAATTTTACCGTAAGTGGTGTATTTAATGATATTAGCGGATTAAAAGTGGGAAATGATGTTCGCTTTTCAGGTATTAATATCGGAACAGTTTCTAAAGTAGAAATTATTAATGATTCGCTGGTTAGGGTTGATTTATCGGTTCAAAATGATGTAAAAAAATTTATCCGTAAAGATTCAAAAATGGAAATTGGTTCGGAAGGGCTAATGGGGAATAAAATTGTAAACATATACAGTGGCAGCAGCAACAAAAAGGTTATTGAAAACGGAGACTATCTGGAAACCATTGAGGTTATTAATATTGATAACATCATAAAACAAATTAACACATCAAGCCAAAATACCATCAGAATTACCAAAAATCTTGCAGAAATTACCGACAAAATAAACCGTGGAGAAGGAATTTTCGGCAAAATTTTTGCCGATGAAGTTTTCTCTAAAAATATTAGTTCAATAGCCACAAACACAGCCAATTTAACTGAAAATTTTACCTCAATAACAGATAAAATTAATCATGAAAAAGGAACGATAGGGAAACTATTATCGGACACATCCTTAGCCAAAGAGGTTGAACTTGCAGGCATTAACCTTAGAACATCTACCGACAACCTGGTTGCTATTACCAATCAGGTTAAGAAAGGACAGGGTTTATTCGGTGAAATTTTTACCGACACTACGTTTACCAGTTCATTAAGTAAATCGAGCAAAAATCTTGCTTATACTACCGATAAAACAAAAACCATTTCCGATAATCTGGAAAAATTAACCTTACAGGTAAATGAAGGACAAGGATTAATTACTAAATTATTATATGATACGGCTTTTGCCGACAGTGTTGAAGTTACAGTAAACAGTATTAATAAAAGTGCTGCAGAAATTGAAGAAGCTGCAGCAGTTATCAAACGAAACTGGCTGTTAAGGTTATTTTCGAAAAAAGAAAAGAAGAAATAAATTTAGTCTTTCAAAGGTTTGATTTGGTTTATTAAAAAAATTGTGGCACGATAATGGGCCGTGCCACAAAAATTATGGGTAGCTATTTTTTAAAAAAGTTTATCCAACAAATTATCGTCAGCGATATTAGGTAGCGTTACCTTCAATTCGGGAGTTCGTTTCATTTCGCGTTGAATGGCAAAAATTGCGCCATCATTTCTTGCCCAACTTCTACGTGTAATACCATGATTTACATCCCAATATAACATCATTTTTAATCTACGCGAAGCCTCCTGGCTACCATCCAACACCATTCCAAAACCGCCATTAATAACTTCGCCCCATCCTACTCCGCCACCATTATGGATAGAAACCCAGGTAGCACCACGGAACGAATCGCCAATTACATTCTGAATAGCCATATCAGCTGTAAATTGTGATCCATCGTAAATATTAGAAGTTTCGCGGAAAGGTGAATCTGTTCCTGAAACATCATGATGGTCGCGGCCCAAAACTACAGGGGCAGAAATTTTTCCTTCTTTAATGGCTTGATTAAAGGCTTCGGCAATTTTTATACGTCCTTCGGCATCGGCATATAAAATACGGGCTTGCGAACCAACTACCAGTTTATTCTCTTTAGCACCTTGTATCCAACGGATATTATCCCTCATTTGCTGGGTAATTTCATCAGGTGCTGTTGCAGCAATTTCCTCCAACACCTGCATCGCAATTTTATCGGTAGTATCCAAATCTTCAGGTTTTGACGATGTACAAACCCAACGGAAAGGGCCAAATCCATAATCGAAACACATGGGCCCCATAATATCTTGCACATACGAGGGATATTTAAATTTACCGTCATCTTTTAAAATATCGGCTTCTGCCCTGCTCGCTTCCAGTAAAAATGCATTCCCATAATCGAAAAAATACATTCCCTTAGCAGCCAGTTTATTGATGGCAGCAACTTGTCTTTTTAACGATTCATGTACGTGCTTCTTAAACTCTTCGGGCTTTTCGGCCATCATCCTATTGGATTCTTCATACGTTAATCCGGCAGGATAATAACCGCCGGCAAATGGATTATGCAAGGATGTTTGATCAGATCCTAAGTCAATCTTAACACCTCTTTCAACAAGCCGCTCCCATAAATCGACAATATTTCCGAGATAAGCAATAGATCGCGTTTTTTTATTCTTTTTATACTCCAAAGCCATATCAATGGCTTTATCCACATCATCGGTAATTTCATCAACCCAACCCTGCTCGTGTCGCTTGTTGGCAGCTTTAGGATTTATTTCGGCAGTAATACTAACTACTCCGGCAATATTACTTGCTTTGGGCTGAGCCCCGCTCATTCCACCCAAGCCGGCAGTAACAAAAATTTTATCTTCAAGCCCTTCACCCGGTTTACTTATTTTACGTCCGGCATTTAATACAGTAATGGTTGTTCCATGTACAATTCCCTGCGGGCCGATATACATAAACGAACCGGCAGTCATTTGGCCGTATTGTGTAACACCAAGGGCATTAAAACGTTCCCAGTCGTCGGGTTTTGAGTAGTTTGGAACCATCATTCCATTGGAAACTACTACGCGCGGCGCATCTTTATGCGATGGGAATAATCCCAAAGGATGGCCGGAGTATAAAACCAGGGTTTGCTCATCGGTCATCTCGGCCAGGTATTTCATGGTTAATAAGTATTGAGCCCAGTTTTGAAATACAGCGCCGTTTCCGCCATAAGTTATTAACTCGTGCGGGTGCTGAGCAACCGCATAATCTAAATTATTGCTTAACATAAGCATTATGGCAGCTGCCTGGTGGCACTTTGCCGGATAATCATCAATCGTTCGGGCATAGATTTTATAATCCGGACGAAAGCGGTACATATAAATACGTCCGTATTTTTCCAGCTCTTCAGCAAATTCTTTAACTAAAACCGGATGATGTTTTTTGTCAAAATAACGCAGTGCATTTTTTACGGCAAGTTTTTTTTCTTCTTTGTTTAAAATATCCTTACGTTTTGGCGCATGATTTATTTCAGGGTCATATGGTTTAGGATCAGGTAATTCATCTGGAATACCCTGTAATACAAATTTTTGAAATTCCTCTTTATTCATTTTATCCAAAATTTTATATATTATTAATATTTGAAATTATTTTAAACGTTCTACAAAATTACAAATTAAGATTTTAGGAAGAAAGATAAATTTCATGATATGGCAAAAGAACATGACAAAATTACTGAAACAATGATTAGCATGTTTTTTGTAGTATCTGTTTTTGTCATTAAAAAATCATAACTTTAACCCCTAAAATAATCAAAAAAACAGAAAGATGAAAAACAAAAGGACTCCGATAATTATTACCATTGTCGTAATACTAATAGCAGTTATTAGTATTTTTTCATGGATGAACAGAACTTATGATAAAGCGATAATTTTACAAGAAGAAGTGGATAAAGCCTGGGGAGATGTTGTTTCTCAATATCAAAGAAGGGCTGACCTTATTCCGAATCTTGTAAATATTGTAAAGGGTTATGCTGAACATGAGCGGGAAACTCTTGCAGAAGTTATTGAGGCTCGTTCAAAAGCCACATCAACTACAATAGATGCCAACAATTTAAATGCTGAAAGTATGAAGGCATTTCAGCAAGCACAAGGCAATTTAAGTTCTGCATTATCAAAACTAATGGTCGTAGTAGAACGCTATCCCGATTTGAAAGCCAATCAAAACTTTTCTGAATTACAAGCTCAACTGGAAGGCACAGAAAATAGAATTTCAGTTCACAGAATGAAATATAATGAAAGTGTTCGAAACTACAACACTCATATCAGAGGTAAATTTAGAAAATGGGCTTTAAATGTTTTCGGCGAAGAAGATGAATTTACAAAAAGAGAAATGTTCGAAGCAGTAACACAAAATGCTGAGGAAGCACCAAATATAGAATTTTAATTATGAAAGCAGCAGATTTTTTTACCCCAGAACAAAAGAAACAAATTACCGATGCCATTAAAGAAGCCGAACTAAATACTTCGGGTGAGATAAGAGTACATGTGGAGATGGATTGCAAAGAAGATGTATTAGACCGTGCTGCATTCTGGTTTGAAAAGCTAAAAATGCATAAAACAGAATTAAGAAACGGAGTACTCTTTTATCTTTCGGTTAATGACCGGAAATTTGCTATTTTAGGTGATGCAGGTATAAATGCAGTAACACCTGATAATTTCTGGGATGAGATTAAAGAAACCGTAATTAGCCATTTTAAAAAAGATGAATATGCACAAGGATTAAGTAAAGGCATTAAAATGGCTGGACAGGCTCTACAAGAGCACTTTCCTTATCAGAAGGATGATATTAATGAATTATCAGACGATATTTCGTTTGGAAAAAAAGATTAATTATGCAAACAATAAAAAACAACGTTTTAATAATAATACTTGCCCTATTTAGTTTGCAAGCTTATGCTCAGGAATTTCCTGAGAAATCAAACCGAATTGTAAACGATTATACCAATTTGTTATCTGTTAATGAGAGAAATGCCCTGGAACAAAAGCTGGTAAATTTTAGCAACCAAACCTCAACACAGATTGCTATTGCTATTGTTCCCAGTTTGCAAGGGTACGATGCTTCTTCCTATGCATTTGAACTTGGTGAACGATGGGGTATTGGACAAAAAGGAAAGAACAATGGGATTTTAATACTGGTAAAACCCAAAATCTCCAATGCAAAAGGTGAAGTTTTTATTGCTACCGGATATGGTGTGGAAGGAGCTGTGCCCGATGCAATAGCCAAGCGAATTGTTGATAACGAGGTATTACCCAATTTCAGGCAGGGACAATATTATAAAGGATTAGACCAGGCTGTAAATACCATTATTAGTTTAACCAAAGGTGAATTTACTGCTGATGAATATAGAGAACGTACCAGTGGCAACGTAAGTTCTGCCATCCCTATGATTATTATTTTTCTGCTCATCATTATCTTTTCAGTTATGGGAAGAGTGCGCAGGGCACGCCACTACGCTGTAGGACATAATCTACCTTTCTGGATTGCTTTAGGCATGTTAAGTTCTACCGGCAGAAGACACGGTGGTAGTTTTGGCAGTTTCTCTTCAGGTTCCGGAAGTTTTGGAGGATTTAGCGGCGGAGGCGGCTTTGGCGGCTTTGGCGGCGG
>JASGMZ010000060.1 GCA_030156305.1 Bacteroidales bacterium
TCCTTCTATACTTAATTAAGTGGCTTTTATGCTCAATAAAATAGGCAAATTGTCGATATTATATTAAGATTAACTATTTAATGAATAACGTGAAAGCAGGTAAAGAAATGAAGCTGATCATAAATGGAAAAACCGTGGAATTTGAAAATAGTACTAGTGCAATCAAATCGGTTTTGACAATGATTCAACAGGTATTAGATCAAGAGACGCTTGAATTGTCTCACCTGATTATCGATGGGATACCAGTCTATCAGGATTATGAAAACTATTTGAATGAACGAATCAATATAATCACAGAAATTGTGGCTGAAACCCTTATGTTAAAACCCCTGATTGAAGAGACTTTAGGCTCTGCCTTTGTTTATATTGGTAATGCGATTGCCCTCCTTAAACCCTTGGCGGATGCTTTCTATCATTTTCCGGGCCAGGATACCTGGAATCAATTGGCAGATCTGCTTGAAGGGATCGGGTGGCTGATGGATACTATGAGTAGGATTGACGAGATTGAGCAACTCGGTCAGTATCTTCCGAACTACGATATTTGGAACGAATATGTCCAGGCTATGAAGACCTTGCATGTTCAGATCCCCGAGCTTGAGCAGGCGCTGATCAGCAAAGATCATGTGTTGATTGGTGATTTGCTGCTATATGAAATCCTGCCTGTTTTTGAAATAGCAGAAGAAAAGCTCCGTTTCTTAGTACCGTCAGGAGGAACAAATGCTAGCTGATAATATTTTATTTTTGAGAGAACGGTATCCTGATGTTTATCTGGCAGTAAAAACCTGGGAAGAAACGAAACAGGAACCAAAGACATTTGTTGAAGCGGCAAAAGATGGACATTTGACTCTAAAATATAGTAGTGGGGATAAAAGTGTCTATATACACAGTAAATATAATCCAATTCGCGAGGCAGAGGCTATTATTGACAAGTTATCTAAAGATCAGGTCATCAATGAACACTCGCACGTAGTTTTTTATGGTATTGGTTTGGGCTACCACATTGAGTCATTTATAACCCGCTATCCAATGACGAGTTATTCCATTGTTGAACCATCACCCGAGATTTTTGCTCGCTATCTGGATCATACGAACTTAGCAAAGAACTTAAACAAAAATCTTATTCTGCTTCAATGTGGAAATCAGGCTGATGATATTTCAGCAAGAGCAGTTCAATTAAGGGAGAAAAATTTGTTAATCTGCGAGATCTCTGCTTATCACCAGGTTTTTCATGCTGATTATACAGCTTTTTTTAAAGAATTTAAACGCATCATCAAAGAACAGCGAGCATCTCTACACACAAATTATGCGTATAAGAAAAGATGGATTATCAATAGTGTCAATAATTTTAAAGTAGTGCTGCAAACCCCTAATGTTCTTTTGGAGAACCATGACTTTTCTAAGGGAAAAAGTGCTTTGTTGGTGGCAGCCGGGCCGTCGCTAGATTTAGAAATAGAAAATCTGAAAAAAATCAAAACAGAAGGATTGGCCTATATTTTTTCAGTAGGATCTGCTATTAATACACTTATTGCGCATGATATCGAACCGGATGCCGTGTGTACTTATGATCCAAGCGAAGATAATAAACTGGTATTTAGAAAAGTCAATGAAATTGGCTTAAAAGAAATTCCAATGATTTTTGGTTCCAGCGTTGATTGGGAAACATTGGAACAGTATCAAGGTCCGAAGCTTCACATGATCACTAGTCAGGATACGGTTTCCTCATATTTTTTAAGATCAGAAAATGGTGAACACCTCGAAACGGTCAGTGATGCACCGACCATTTCAGTGGTGACACTAGAACTACTGATAAAATTAGGTTTTTCTCAGATATTTTTGGTAGGACAGAACCTTGCTTATACACAAGAAAGAATCTATTCCAGTAACATTGACTATATTACAGAAGAAATGCAGGAAAGTACTCTAAAGGAAAAAGGTATATTTACAGAGAGTGTTGATGGTAATCAGGTTAAAACCAGTGAATCGTTCTTAAGTATGATAAGACAGTTGGAAAATGTTATAAAAAAATACGCTGCGAATGTGGTTAATACAACGATTGGTGGTGCAAAAATTGAGGGTTCCACTTTTAAAACGCTTAAGCAAGTTATTGTTGATGACTTAGCAGTTAGTGGAAGTTATGACTTCCCGTTGTACAAAATTGAACAAAAAAAGAAATATGATTGTAAATATGCGATAACTCAACTGGATTCCCTTAAAAGCGAGTATAAGGTCTATTTAAATTTGCTTACAGAAATTAAGAATGGACTCATTGACCTTAGTGAACTGACAAGAATAAATCAGGAACATGGGGCTTATAAAGCGCACCTGAAATTGGATGAAAAAATTAGACAAATGGAGAATAATGCTTTTTTTAAAATGATTGCTTTGCCCATTAATCGCATCGAATATGGGATGTTGTGTACTGAAATTCAAAAGATAAAGGCCGAAAGAAATTATTTAAAAAAAGCAAAAAGTATCATTAAACCGACAGAAACAGTCATTAATTTGCTTTATACGGATATGGCACTGAATAACGAAATTATGTTGGTGCTGGAGAATGTGGTTAAGGGATTTGCATAGGAGAAATATGGAAAAAATTTTGATTACGGGGGCAGATGGCTTTATCGGCAGTCATTTGGTAGAAACTTGTGTAAAAAACGGTAAAAGAGTATGCGCATTTGTTTTTTATAATTCCTTTAATAACTGGGGTTGGTTAGATACACTACCTAAAGAAGTTCTTTCTGAAATTGAAGTCATAACTGGGGATATCAGGGATCCAAATGGTGTACGAACAGCCATGAAAGGTATGGATGAAGTCTATCACCTGGCAGCGCTTATTGCTATCCCTTTCTCTTACCATTCTCCCGATACATATGTGGATACCAATATCAAGGGTACCCTGAATGTTTTGCAGGCGGCCAGAGAATTGGGAACAAAAAGAATTTTGGTTACATCAACCTCGGAGGTGTATGGAACAGCACAATATGTACCGATTGATGAAAAACACCCTTACCAGGGTCAGTCACCATACTCGGCAACTAAAATTGGAGCAGATCGTTTAGCTGAGTCCTTTTATCGGTGCTTTAATTTGCCTGTTACCATAGTCAGACCCTTTAACACCTATGGTCCACGACAGTCAGCCAGAGCGGTGATCCCAACCATTATTACTCAGCTTCTAGCAGGTAAAGAAGAGATCCGTCTGGGTTCATTAACACCAACACGGGATTTTAATTATGTTAAGGATACAGTTAATGGTTTCATTAAGATTGCCACGACAGATAAGACCATTGGCGAGGAGATCAATATAGCAACTCAACTGGAGATTTCGATTGGCGAATTGGCTGCGGCCTTGATTAGTCAGATTAATCCCCGTGCAAAGATAATTTGTGAAGAAGAACGGTTGCGCCCCGAAAAAAGTGAGGTTAATCGGTTATTGGGTTCCAATGAAAAGATTAAAGCTTTGACAAACTGGAAGCCACAGTATAGCCTTGAACAGGGTTTGAAAGAGACCATTGCTTTTTTCAGAGAAAATTCGGGTAAGTACAAAACAGATATTTATAATATTTAAATGGAAAGGGGATAGCCGTGGATTTAAAAGATTTTCTAATTGATGAAAACAGTTGTCTGATTGATGCGATGTCCCAATTGGATCGGGTTGCCAGGAAAGTTATTTTTGTCGTATCGGATAAAAAATTAGTGGCCGCTTTAACTGATGGCGATATCAGACGTTGGATTTTGAAAAAAGGAAAACTTGATGCCACAGTAAAAGATATTGCCAATTACCAACCGAAGTTTCTGAGTGAAAAAGATAAGTATAAAGCACGTAGTTATATGAAAGAGCAATCGATTGAGGTGCTTGCCATTGTTAATGAGCAACAAAAAGTAACTGGGATAGTTTTTTCAAATGAGGTAGAGATTCGCAAAAAAAACAAGCTTGGTTTATCGGTAGTTATTATGGCTGGTGGTTTGGGTACTCGTTTGTACCCTTATACAAAAATACTGCCTAAACCCCTTATTCCAATTGGTGAGATCCCTATTGCTGAACATATTATCAATCGCTTTGTCGAAAATGGTTGTAGTGATTTTTATCTGATTCTCAATCATAAGAAGAATATGATTAAAGCTTATTTTAACGATTTGGATAAAGAATATCGGGTTACCTATATTGATGAAGAAAAACCGTTAGGTACTGGTGGGGGGCTGAGTTTATTAAAAGGAAAAATTGACTCTACATTTATTTTATCGAATTGTGATATTTTGATTGACGAAGACTATCAGAAAATATTATCCTTTCATGAAAAACAAGGCAATTTTATAACCATGATTTGTTCTATGAAGCGAGTACGGATACCCTATGGCGTGGTAGAAATTAATGATACAGGGGAAATCGAAGAAATGAAAGAAAAACCAGAACTGTCTTTTTTTGTTAATACGGGTATGTATGTGGTTGATGGACGTGTGATTGTTGAGATAGATAATGAACAGGAGATTAGCTTTCCCGATATTATTGAAAAATATCGAAATCAAGGGGAAAAGATTGGGATTTTTCCTATCAGTGAACGGTCCTGGCTGGATATGGGGCAATTGGAGGAGTTGGAAAAAATGAGAGAAAGAATGGCAATTGATGAGTGAGAAATTTAAAATAGGCTATTTTGCCGATGGAATATGGGCACATGAAGCAATGAAGAGGATTTTAGATAATCAAAAAATTGCGTTGCAGTTTGTTTGTGGACGTTATGGCACAAGGGATCCCATTTTAAAAAAAATGGCTGAAGACAACAACATTGATTTTTTGTTGGAAAAGAATATAAATTGCCCAGATTTTTTATCCAAAATAAGAAATTATCAATGTGATTTATTGGTATCAATGTCTTTTGATCAGATTTTCAAGAATGAAATAATTAACTTATGCCCGCAAAAATTGATAAACTGTCATGCTGGAAAACTTCCCTTTTATCGTGGCAGAAACATCTTAAATTGGGTTTTAATAAATGGTGAACAGGAGTTTGGTATTACCGTGCATTATGTTGACGAAGGGATTGATACTGGGGATATAATTGTTCAAAATACCTATCAAATAGGTTTAGATGATGATTATGGTTCATTATTAAACATTGCACATAAAGAGTGTGCCAGTCTTTTGATTGAAGCGATTAGCAGGATAATGAATAATAAGGTAGAAAGAATCAGACAGAAGGATGTTCATGAAATAGGATTTTATTGTGGGATTAGAAAGAGTGGAGATGAGTATATTAGTTGGAATCAAGAAAGTATTAATTTGTTTAACTTTATTCGAGGACTTGCCAAGCCCGGCCCCAGCGCAAGAAGTAGCATTAACGGTGTTGAAATAAAGATAAATAAAGCAAGTCTGATTGTTAATGCGCCATCTTATATTGGTATCCCGGGCCAGGTAGTTGGAAAAACAAAGCAAAGTATAACAGTAAAAACAAAAGATTCAACGATAGAAGTAATTGATTATGAGTGCAGTTCAGTAATAAAAATAGGAGATCGTTTGTCATGAGCAAAGTTTATATAATTGCAGAGGCTGGGGTAAACCATAATGGGGAGCTAAATCTTGCGCTAGAGCTAATTGATCTGGCTAAGCTTTCTGGTGCTGATTGCATAAAATTTCAAACATTTAAAGCGGAAAATCTTGTTACAAAAAATGCCCATAAAGCTGATTATCAAAAAAAAACAACTGATCAGAATCAATCTCAATTTGAAATGCTAAAAGGGTTAGAATTAACTGAGAAGGATTTTGAACAGATCAAGGATTATTGTAAAATAAAAAAAATTGACTTTTTATCGACACCGTTTGATTTGGAGAGTGTTGATATTCTGCATCAGTTAGGCATCAAAAAATGGAAAATACCTTCTGGTGAAATAACGAATCTACCTTATTTAATTAAGTTGGCAAAAACAGATCTACCGGTAATTCTTTCTACTGGTATGGCAACTTTGAAAGAAGTTGAAAATGCTATTAATGTTTTAAAAAATTATGGAACAAAAAAATTGACCTTGCTTCATTGTACAACCGAATATCCAACACCCTATGAAGATGTCAATTTGAACGCAATGTTGACAATGAAGAATAAATTCAATTTACCAGTTGGTTATTCGGATCATACCACGGGTATTGAAGTAGCCATTGCCGCCGTGGCCATGGGCGCAACTATTATTGAAAAGCACTTTACGCTTGACCGAGGTATGGCGGGGCCCGATCATAAAGCCAGCCTGGAACCTGATGAACTAGCGACAATGGTGAAGGTGATTCGACATATCGAAAAAGCAATGGGTGATGGGATAAAAAGACCGTCGGCTTCAGAAAAGAAGAATATTGGTATAGTAAGAAAAAGTATTGTTGCAAAAGAAAGAATTAGTAAAGGTGAGTTATTTACCGAAAAAAACTTAACAGTAAAACGACCAGGTGATGGAATTTCTCCAATGAAATGGTTTGAGCTTATGGGAAAAAGAGCCACAAGAGACTTTGAGGAAGATGAATTGGTTGAGTTATGAAAAAAATTTGTATTTTAACTGCGACTAGGGCAGAGTATGGCTTATTGAAAAGACTGATCCGTCAATTGAAAGGTGAAGAAACCTTTGACGTTCGTATTGCCGTAACCGGGGCTCATTTATCACCAGAATTTGGTTTGACATACAAGGAAATCGAGGAGGATGGTTTCGTCATTGATGAAAAGATCGAAATGCTTTTAAGTTCCGATTCGCCAGCTGCCATTTCCAAGTCGATGGGTTTGGCCATGATTGGTTTTGCGGATTATTTTGAACGAACCAAACCGGATTTGCTACTTGTTCTCGGTGACCGCTATGAAACACTGGCGGTTTGCTGTGCGGCGTTGAATCAGCGCATTCCTATTGTTCATTTACATGGTGGAGAAGCGACTGAAGGTTCGATCGATGAAGCAATTCGACATGCAATAACAAAAATGAGTTATCTGCATTTTACGAGCACAGAAGATTACAGAAGGCGCGTGATTCAGTTGGGAGAAGAACCAAGTAGCGTCTTCAATGTCGGTTCATTGGGGGTGGAAAATGTATTACACGAAGACTTATTGAAAAAGGCTGAGCTGGAAAAAAGCATCGATTGGGAGTTGAAAAAGCCCTATGCGGTAGTGACATTTCATCCAGTTACATTAGAAAACAAAACGTCAGCGGAGCAGATTGAGGAATTACTTTGTGCCATCGCACTGAATAAGCAGTATCAGTTTATCATTACAAAAGCAAATGCAGACAGTGATGGCCGGGTTATTAATACTTTAATTGACAAATTTGCAAAAGAAAATAAGCATGTAAAATCGTTTTTTTCATTGGGCTTAAAGAGGTATCTGTCGGCTGTTAAATATGCTTCGTTTGTCATCGGGAATTCGTCAAGTGGTGTAATTGAAGTACCTTCGTTTGGCATTCCGTCTATTAATATTGGAGATCGGCAAAAAGGCCGGATTCAGGCAAAGAGTGTTTTGAATTGTATTGCTGATTGTAATGCGATAAATCAAATGATAAATCGAGCTTTGAGTAGTGAGTTTCAAGAGAGTATAGACGGGACGAATCCCTACTATAAAGAGAACACAAGCAGTGAAATTGTGAAGGTATTAAAAAGCTTTGTGATAAGTGAAAAAATCGACTTAAAAAAGGCATTTTATGATCTTTAGTGGAGGAAAAGAGTGAGGATCCTATTTGTTGGTTGTGTAAAAAGTTCGAGTGTGTTACTTCAGTCGTTATTAGAGAATGATAAAATGGTTGTCGGCGTAGTAACAAAGAAAGAAAGTCCGTACAATTCGGATTTTTGTGATTTAAAACCATTATGCGTGAAATATGGAATTGAACCGTTTTATACACAAAGCATTAATGATAAAGCAACAAAAGTTTTCATTGATACTGTGAAACCAGATATAATCTATTGCTTTGGCTGGTCGGAACTGATTGATCAAGAGGTGATCAGCAAAGCACCGAAAGGAGTCGTGGGTTTTCATCCAGCGGCATTGCCGAATAATAAAGGGCGTCATCCGATTATTTGGGCGTTAGTCTTAGGTCTCAAGAAGACAGCATCAAGTTTTTTTATGATTGATGAGAAAGCGGATAACGGAGCGATTATTTCGCAACAGGAAGTATTCATTAATGATGAAGATAATGCTGGTACTTTATATAATAAGGTTATCGCTAAAGCAAAAGTACAGGTGCTTGATTTTACAGAAGCTTTTGAAAAGGATGAGGTTATTTATCTGGATCAACCGGACGGCATTGGTAATAGCTGGCGAAAAAGAACAAAAAAAGATGGGAAAATTGATTTCAGGATGTCAGCCAGAAGCATTTATAATCTCGTGAGAGGTCTTTCAAAACCCTATATTGGAGCGCATTTTGAGTTTCAAGAGAAAGAGTGTAAAGTCTGGAATACTGAGATTATAGTGGATGATCAGGAAGCTTACTTGAATATTGAGCCAGGAAAAGTTTTGGAAGTATACTCTAAAGGCTCCTTTTTAGTAAAAACAGGCGAGAATTTAATAAAAATAACTGATTGTGACGAGATTTCAATTAAAATTGGTGATTATTTATGAAACAGGAGGTTATCTTGATCGTTGCTCCCCATCCGGATGATGAAACGCTGGGAGCTGGGGGTTATATCTTAAAACAGAAGCAGTTAGGGAATCGGGTTATTGTTTTAAATATGACACATATGTGAGAAGATTATGGTTATTCTGCTGATAGAATGCGAACCCGTGATACTGAAATTAAAAAAATGATTGATGGGTATTCATTAGATGGCTTCTATAATTTAAACTTACGGCCAGCTGGCTTGGATACATACCCGGAAAGTGATATAATTCAAAAGATCAGCCAGATTATCGATACGGTAAAACCATCGATTATCGTTTTACCGTATCGCTTTGATGTTCATTCAGATCATCGAATCGCATTTAATCTGTGCTATTCCTGCACAAAAACGTTTCGATATCCATTTATCAAGAAAGTGTTAATGATGGAAATACTTTCAGAAACAGAGTATTCGCTTAATTTATTTCAGCCTAATTATTTTGTTGATATTTCTAAGTACATCAAAAAGAAAATTGAAATTTTAAATATTTTCGAAAGTGAAATAAAAGAACATCCTTTTCCAAGAAGTAAGGAAGCAGTTTGGGCGAATAGTTTGCTAAGAGGAACTATGGCAGGGGTTAAACATGCAGAGGCATTTGTCCTGCTAAAGCACATTGAATGAAGTGTGAGGTAAAAAGGTGAGTAGAGTAGTTGGAATTATCCCAGCAAGAAGTGGTTCAAAAGGTTTAAAAAACAAAAACATAAAAATGCTAAAGGGGAAACCATTAATGGCCTATACGATTGAAGCGGCTATTGAAAGCGGGATTTTTGATAAGGTTGTCGTTTCAACGGATAGACAGGTATATGCGGAAATTGCAAAAAAGTATGGTGCTGATGTTCCTTTTCTGAGGCCTGAACATCTGGCTGGAGACACAGTTCCAACCAATGATGTCATCATCGATTTACTTGAAAAGCTAAAAGATCAGGGGGAAGAGTTCGATTGTCTGATGATTTTGCAACCTACGTCACCACTTCGTAGTAGCGACGATATAAAAAGAGCAATCGATTTAATGAAAGAGAAGAATGCGAATGCAGTGGTGAGCTTGTGTGAAGTGGAACACTCACCCTTATATATGGGGCAAGTACCAGATGATTTGAGAATTGATGCGTTTATCAATAAAGATATTGGATGCAGAAGACAAGATCTGCCGAAATACTATCGGTTAAATGGAGCAATATATTTAATGAAGACCGGTTATTTTTTGAAATTCCAGGATTATTATAAAGAAAACTGTTTTGCTTATTTAATGGATAAAGAAAGATCGATTGATATTGATGACGAGATTGATTTTAAAATGGCTGAATTAATGCTTGAACTTGAGTGCGATAATGATTTATAAAGATTTGTAGTTTTGATTACAATTAGGGAAAAAAGTTAAAACTAAATGGTTGTGATTAAGAAATAATATTTGAGAATCGTGTGACTGAACATAAAAATCGGAGGATGAAAATGAAAAATGATAAGTGGAAAATTTGGGATAATAATAATAAATATGGTGAAACACTATATAAAAGGGCAACAGGTGAGTTGCCGGAAATGGAAAGTAGCAAAGCTTTAGCAAAAATAATACAACAAAAAATCGGTTCGCCTGAAAAAATACTTGACGTTGGGTGTGGTGCTGGTCATTATTTAAAGAGCTTGCGGAATCAACTAAAAGCAGAGTTTATTTACACCGGTGTAGATGCAACGAAGAATTATATTGAATTAGCAAAAAAAGCTTTTGCTGACGATAGAGAAGCAAGCTTTTTTGTTTCAGATATCTATAATCTGGAGGTAGATGACAAGAGTAATGACTTGGTAATTAGTTGCAATTTATTATTACACTTACCTGCGATAGTTAAACCAATTAATGAACTCGTTAGAGTCGCAAAAGATGCGGTTATTATAAGATTGCTTTGTGGAGAAAGATCGTTTAGAATCCAAGATGTACATCCTGAAGAAAATGGCAATGAATTTACCGAAGATGGTAATCCAATAAATTATTACTATTATAATATTTACAGCAAAGATTATTTAAAGAACATTTTCAGCAAAATAGAAAGAATTGATAGTTATGAAATAATTGATGACTTAGATTATAATTGCGAAAATATAGTCAATTCAATAGAGGAACATCAGGATTATAATGCAACAAGGTTAATCAGCGGATATCAGGTGAATGGTTATATTTTACAACCATGGGCTTTTGTGATTCTATATTTGAAATAATTATTTAGTGGAGGGTTGTTTTGGAAAAAAAAGACTTGATTAAAATGTATAATTTACCACAGGAAGTGAAATTTTGCAAGAAATGTACTATGTCAAACCAACGACCAAGAATTGTTTTTGATGAAAAAGGAGTGTGTAGCGCATGTAATTACGCCGAGCATAAAAAGATGATTGATTGGGATACAAGAGAAAAAGAGTTGGTTGAATTGCTCGATCGACATAGAAAAAATGACGGTTCATATGATGTGATTGTTCCCTGTAGTGGGGGGAAAGATGGTTCATTTGTTGCCCATCAATTAAAATATAAATATAATATGAACCCATTGACCGTAACTTGGGCACCGCTGGTGTACACTGAAATTGGTAGAAAAAATTTAGACAACTTTATAAATTCCGGGTTTGACAATATTTTGGGATCATCAAACCAAAAAGTAAAAAAGAAATTGGCTAGTCTTTCATTTAAGCATTTGGGAGACCCTTTTCAACCATTTATATATGGTGTGGCTAATTTTCCACTCACAATTTCTGTTAATTATAACATTCCTTTAATTATGTACGGGGAAAATGGTGAAGTGGAATATGGTGGTGATATGAAAAATGCTTATAGACCTACCAGAGAGATATCTGACCATGATAAACACTACTTTTCAAATATGCCTCCAGAAATCTGGGAAGAATACGGGCTAACAAAAAAAGATTTATATCCATACTTATCGCCTGATTATGAAAAAATAGTAAACAACAAAACGGAGATTCATTTTTTTGGTTACTACAAAATGTGGGATCCCCAAGAAAATTACTATTATTGCTTTAAAAACACTGATTTTTCATCTAATCCAGAAAGAACAGAAGGCACATATTCAAAATATGCAAGTTTAGATGATAAAATGGATGGATTTCATTTTTATTTGAGTTATATCAAATTTGGTATTGGGAGAGCTACTTCAGATTCGGCACATGAGATAAGAGATGGTAAGATTACAAGAGATGAAGGTGCAGCACTTGTCAAAAAATTTGATAGCGAGTTTCCCGAAAGGTATTATAGAGAATTTTTAGAATATTGTGACATTTCGGAACAAGAATTCTGGGATGTCATTGATAGCTGGAGATCAGATCATATATGGGAAAAATCTAATAGTGGGTGGCACTTAAAAAACACGGTTTATTAAAATACAGGGTCAATATTGGGCATAAATTCTAATGATAGGAACGACTTATAAATGGAGAATGTTCGTGTAATTGCACGTCTGGATGTAAAAAATTCGGACTTGGTTAAAGGTATACAATTTGAAGGGTTGAGAAAATTAGGTAAACAAAATGAATTTGCGATTAAATATTACGAACAAGGTGCCGACGAGTTGTTATATATTGATATCGTCGCAAGTTTATACGAAAGAAATCATTTGCAGGAAGTTATCAAAGAGGCAACAAAAAATGTCTTTATTCCCATAACAGTAGGTGGAGGTATAAGGAAAATAAGCGATGTTGAAACATTGCTCAATTCTGGCGCAGACAAGGTAGTTGTTAATACTGGTGGTATAAAAAGGCCCGAATTGATTTCAGAGATAGCTAAAAAATATGGTTCTCAATGTGTGGTTGTTTCAATAGAAGCAAAAAAAATGGGATCCAATAAATGGGAGGCATATTATGACAATGGAAGAGAAAAAAGCGGTTTAAATGCGATAGAATGGGCTATTGAAGCGGAAAAACTTGGAGCAGGAGAAATTCTTGTCACGTCGGTAGATCGGGATGGTACGGAAAAAGGTTTTGATATTGATTTAATTAAAAGCATTTCTGGTGCTGTATCTATACCTGTAATAGCAGGAGGTGGAATGGGGAAGCTAGAGGATTCAATAGAAGCAGTAAAGTCTGGTGGTGCAAACGCAGTAGCCGTGGCCAGCGTTTTACATTACAATAAGCATTCAATTGAGGATATAAAAAGAGCTTTATACGAACATCAGATTGAAGTTAGGAGAACCTACAGTGAAGAAAATAGTGATAATTGATTATGGCATTGGTAATGTATTAAGTGTCAAAAGAGCATTTGAACATTGCGCGGCTGAAGCGATTGTCACAAATGATTACAGACAGATTGCTAATGCCCAAGCTTTAGTGTTACCTGGAGTGGGGGCTTTCGAAGATGGGATGGAAGCGCTGAGAAACAAAGGTATTATTGAGGCGATTGAGCGTTTTATTATCACTGGAAAACCTTTTTTAGGTATTTGTCTTGGTATGCAAATGATGATGGATGAAAGCGAAGAGTTCGGTCATCATCAAGGTTTAGGGTTAATAAAGGGAAAAGTTAAACGTCTTTCAGAAGCTGATATCGATAACCATAAGCTTAGGATTCCATTTATAGGTTGGAGTAGTCTTGATAAATGCCAAAAGGAAAGCATCTCATCGAATGACCTGCTTATAAATATTAGTAAAAATGATAAACCCGTATTATTCATAAAAACCAAACTAATTCCATCTGATCCCCTGAAAATAGAGGATACAGGCAAATCATAACCGCACCCAATGGGTGAATCAAA
>JASGMZ010000061.1 GCA_030156305.1 Bacteroidales bacterium
GGATACATATGCTCAATGAATTTAACCCATCCTGGCGAACAGGAAGTCGTCATAGGTAATTTAACTGATGTATCTTTATCAACTAAAGCTTTTTTCAATCGGGTTAACAGCTCAGTACCCTCTTCCATAATAGTTAAATCAGCGGTAAAGTCTGTATCCAGTACAGAATCAAAACCTAATCGTCGTAATGCGGCTGCCATTTTACCCGTTACAATACTACCAGGCTCCATACCGAGGTCTTCGCCTAAAGCAATACGAGTAGCAGGAGCTGTTTGTACTACAACATGTTTATCTTCGTCGTAAATAGCTTCCCAAACCTCATCCAAATAATTCTTCTCAATAAGAGCTCCTGTTGGACAACGGTTAACACACTGTCCGCAATTTGTACAAACGACTTCATACATAGGATTTTCGAAAAAGGTAGAAATCTTCATCTTATCTCCTTTATAAGCTACCCCTAATGCACTTACATGTTGTAGTTCAGCACAAGTTCTTACACATCGTTGGCAACGAATACATTTGCTATCATCTTTTATAATAGAAGGTGATAACTGATCGATGGTATAATTTTTACCAGGAACCAGGTCTATAAACATTGGTTCGGTAATAACCATTTCGCTGGCAAGGTCTTGTAACTCACATTTCGTATTTTTGTAACACTTGGTACAATCAGCATTATGTTCAGAAAGCAATAATTCAATAATATGCTTTCGGGCATTTCGTACTTTATGGGTGTTTGTATTAATAACCATTCCTTCGGCAGCCGGTGTAGAACATGAAGCAACAAGATTTTTAGCCCCTTCTTGTTCCACTACACATACGCGGCAATTTCCGGCAACACATAAATCTTCGTGATAACAAAGCGTAGGAATATGTATATTTAATTTCTTTGCAGCATCAAGTATGGTTTTCCCTTCCTGAACACTAACATCGATTCCATCTATTTTTAAATTTACTGTATTAGCCATGTTTTTATCCTTAATTTAGTTTTTACAATACCTATTATTAGTAAATCATTTCTTCTCTAAAGTTGTCAACGATAGAAGAAAATGAATTCGCTACAGACTGTCCCAGTCCACATTTAGCCGTAACCTTCATTGTTTCAGCTAATTTTTGTAATGTATCAAGATAAGCAGCAGATTTTTCACCTTTTTTAACCGCTTCGATACCAAGTTTTAATTGTTGACAACCTACACGACAAGGAGTACATTGACCACAAGATTCTTCTTCGAAGAATTCAACATAATTTTTTAATACATTATACATTGATCTTGAACTGTTAAAGATCATCATAGAACCTCCGGTAGGCACACCTTCAAAACCGATGATGGTATCTTTAAATTTCTTACGTGGCACACAAAAACCTGCAGCACCACCAACCTGAACCGCTTTAGTATCACCATCACCAAATTCTTCTACAAAATCTCCTAATGGCATTCCCAGCTCTAATTCATAAATTCCGGGTATTGGAGTGTCTCCTGAAACGGAGAATACTTTAGAACCTCTTGAATCAGCAGTTCCCAGTTCCTGGAATTTTTTTGCACCAATACGTATAATCATAAATGAGTAAACCAACGTTTCCACATTATTAATTACGGTAGGTTTATTTCTAAACCCGGCAACCGTTGGATAAGGAGGTTTATTTCGAGGTTCTCCTCTTTTACCTTCCATAGATTCAAATAATGCACTTTCTTCACCGCAGATATAAGCTCCAGAACCCATTAAAATATGAATTTGAAAATCATGATTCATTTCTTTGAGGTAACTATGAAATTTATCGAGTGCTTTTTGTAAATCTTTTCTAAGAAACTGATATTCGCCTCGTAAATATAAATAACCATGTTTTGCACCTATCACTTTTGCGCACATTGTCATTCCACCAAATACCTTTAGAGGAACTCGTGATAAAATTTCTCTGTCTTTAAATGTTCCAGGCTCACCTTCATCGGCATTACAAACCACATATTTTTCATCGCTCTCTTCCTGAGCCGTAAATTTCCATTTAAGTCCGGTTGGGAAACCTGCTCCACCACGGCCACGAAGGCCAGAATCAAGTATTTTTTGTAAAATTTCTTCTTTTGAACTTTTTAACCCATCAGCAAGTACATCTTTACAACTGCACTCTTCGCTAAAAATAAGGTCTACTCTTTTTAGTTTTTTATCTGGCATAATTTTTTTCTCCTTTAATTGATTAAAAACTACTTTTTCATATATTCACCGATAATCTCATTAACCTTTTCAGGAGTAATTTCGGTGTATATTTCATCGTTAATAAGCATAGCAGGCCCTTTATGGCACCAACCAAGACAATTTGTTTCTAAAAGAGTAAACTTGTTATCTTTAGTTGTTTCACCAACTTTGATTTTTAACAAATCTTCTAAAGTCTTCAAGATTTGTTTTTTTCCTTGCATATCACATGTAATCGTTCTACACAAACGAATAACATATTCTCCACGAGGTTGGGTGTCGAGGAACGAATAAAATGTTGCTGTACCATAAACAAGGGCAGCAGACATATCAAGCTCGCGTGCAACTTCTGTCATGGCAAAATCTGAGATATATCTATCCTCAGATACAATGCCCTGCAAAATAGGAAGTAAACTTTCTCTTGTTCTTCCATGTTTGTCAGCTAATTGCTTAACTAGTTCTTTAATTTCTGGCATGTTAATCTCGTTTAATTTAATTATTGTTATTTTTTTAACAGTGTTAATTAGATAACACAAAAAATAGATTTATTTGATTAATTAACTTCAATAAATATAAAATTCCTATAACCTCAAGAATATGATATTTATTATACAAAAATATGATAAAAGTCATGTTTGATATATCCGCCACAAAATGTTTTATAATTAATATGCTATATATCAAAACATTGACCAACATAAGGGACGGTAACCGTTGTTTCAACAGAATGATTCCGAATTATATTTTTAATCCATGCCTGTAATTCACAAGAATTTAATATTGATTCCTGATAATATTTTTTATCTTCATTCCCACTGTAATGGAGAAAAACAACTTGTTTAGGTTGTATTTGTTCGACAAAGCTTAAACTATCAAAAATAAAATACTGAATTGTAAATTCCTGATTCAGGAAGTAATCAAAACAATTAGAATAATAGATGGGTGTATATGGTTTAAGGTGCGGAGAAAGAAGTAACCCAACAGAATGCTTATTGATATAATCCTTTAAAAAAGAGGATTTATTTTCATCAATTTTAGTGGTTATACTCCAATGATTACTTTGTGGATAGGGAAATCGATTATTAGCATCAGTAACTAAAAGGTCTACATTTTCTAAGTTAGCAAAATCTGTTGCTTTCAACAACGGACATAACAAATCTCCGGTAAAAAGAATTTTTTTATTATCATTTTCAAATAAAAACATGGCAGCTCCTTCGGCATTCTGTCCATGATAGACTGGGTATGCTGTTACCTGAATATCAGAAACCTCATTTACAGATACTGATGAATAAGGTGTAAGCTCATTAAAATTAACCAACGTTTCAAGATGAGGAAAAGCAGTTAATATTTTTTTCCAGGTTAAAATGGTAGCATAAACAGGATAAGGTTTCTGATAAGTTTTAGAATAACTCTGTATTATCCAATCAATGCCTAAAAAATGATCGATGTGTGGATGGGTAATAAAAATTGCTTCAGGAATTCGATTGTGGTTTTGCAATAAATACTGTACTGTGCCATGTCCGGCATCTATCAACAGTTCCCACTCAATTTCATCTTTCTTTGTATTTCTTTTTTTAAAAAGAGAACAGGAAGTATTGGCTAAATCCTCATACCTTTGTCGGTTATAAAAAGGATGTTCTTGTCCAAGAAAAACCGGCCAGGCATTACCTCTTCCATTAATCCGTAATTGCAACTGACTCATGTGATTAACTGTTTAATTTATTAAAATAAATTTACAAATTCCTAATGAAACAAAAAAGAGCCTGCTTAGCAAACAGGCTCTGAATGAGATTTTTATATCATAATTTACTCAACAATGGCCATCTCATCAATTAAATGAGTCGCTCCGGCATATTTATCAATTAAAAAAAGAACATAACGAATATCTACAGAAATATTTCTGCTTTGCTCAGGATCAAAAATCATATCGCTCATAATACCTTCCCAAACACGGTCGAAATTTAATCCTATTAAATTTCCTTCTGCATCCAGGACAGGGCTTCCGGAATTTCCTCCGGTAGTGTGATTGGTTGCCAGGAAGCATACGGGAACCGTTCCATCTACCTCATATCTTCCAAAATCCTTCTTTTGATAGATCTCTTTTAATCTATCAGGTACATCATAATCATAAATTTCCGGATTATCTTTCTCCATTACACCATCGAGAGTTGTAAAATATTGATATTTAATTCCATCGCGGGGGTAAGATCCTTTAACATCTCCGTAAGATACACGCATAGTAAAATTTGCATCAGGAAATAAAATTTTATCTTTTTGCATTTCCATAAGCCCTTTCATATAGGATCGATAAAGGGTATGGGTAATATAATTTAACGAATCGCGTTTCGGCTTAATTTTAGCCTCATACACCTGATTAAAATGTTGATAAAATTGGAAAACGGCATCATTTTTCAAGTTTGTTAATTCATCTATTTTATCTATAGTTAAAAGTTCTTTTAACTCCGGTTGATCATCAAATATTGAGTTTTGATATAAATATTCAACAAAACGTTTATAATTTCCCGAAAAATTCATTTGGGCTAAATCGGGCTGAAATTCAACAGATACATTTGAATAATAAAGGGGTAACAATTGATAAAATATCTCCTGGTCAATTTTTGGCACATAGTCTTTATAGAATCCATCCATCAGATGTTGTAGATTCGTTATCTCTTTTTCAATATCTTCTCTATCCGCTTCGGTTTTGAGTAATGTAAGCAAATGTTCAAATCTAGAAGCAAAACGAACAATTTCAACTGCCATTATTGCTTCTCGATAATAATCATAAGCAATATCATACTTTTCCAGCTCGCTGTAAACATTTGAAAAATTTTCAAGCAATCCAACGTATTCATTATGCCCTGATTCAGCCCATTTTCTAAATTGATATTCGAGTTCCATCTTCTTTTCAACGGCATTTAATCTTTCTAAGCCTATAATTTCTCCTTTCCATCGTTTCCATGAATTACTTACTCCTGCATTTTTGGATGCATACTTTATACGAATGGTATCATTGTTTTGCATGTATCTATTCATTACATCTAACCGGATATCCCGTAATTCAATTTTATTAGGATTACTAATATTTTTTATCCACTTAATTTCATCAGAAGTAACATATTGATATGTCCCTCCGGGATAACCGAGTACCATAGTAAAATCACCTTCGTTTATTCCTTTAATTGAAATTGGCAAATATTTTTTCGGTTTATAAGGAATATTTTCGGGTGAATACTCAGCGGGTTGATTATTCTTATCGGCATAAATTCTAAAAACTGAAAAATCGCCGGTGTGTCTTGGCCACATCCAGTTGTCGGTATCTCCACCAAATTTCCCAATTGCTGAGGGAGGAGCACCAACCAAACGAACGTCTTTGTACACTTCATACACAAACAAAAAATACTGGTTTCCATAATAAAAAGAGCGTACTGAGGCATTGTAATGGTTATCTTTTTCAGCTTCATCCTGGATCGATTTCATATTTTCACGGATCTTTTCATTTCGTTCTTCTTCACTCATTTCATCCGTTACACCAGCTAAAGTTTTATCAGTAACCTCTTCAATTCTTCTAAGGAAGGTAGCAGTTAAACCAGGGTTGGGGAGCTCCTCGTCTTTAGACATAGCCCAGAAACCATCGGTAAGGTAATCATGTTCAATGGAACTATGCTGCTGTATAGCTCCATATCCACAGTGATGATTTGTAAGAAGCAATCCCTGGCCGGAAACAAGTTCGCCAGTACATCCACGGCCAAAAATTACAACAGCATCTTTTAAACAATCCTGGTTAATGCTATAAATATCTTCAGCAGAAAGTTTAAAACCTTTTTTCTGCATATCTTCAATATTATACTTTTCAATTAAAAGAGGAATCCACATTCCTTCGTCAGCTGACGAAAACTTTAAACTCACGAAAAGGGTAACTAAAAATATAAGTACAATCTTTTTCATAATGCTATTCATTAATATTTATAAATTGATCAAGTTCAGTATATAATTTTTGTATGGGCAACCCCATCACATTAAAAAATGAGCCATTAATTTTTTCAACGCCAACATAACCAATCCATTCCTGGATACCGTAAGCTCCTGCCTTATCAAACGGCTGATAGTGAGTAACATAATAATCAATCTCTGCAAAAGTAAGCTCTCGAAAATAAACATCGGTGCAGGCAGTAAACGATTGTGTTTTATGTTTTGATTTTAAACAAACACCAGTATAAACCTGATGACATTTTCCCGATAATTCTTTCAGAATATTTATTGCATCGTCGTAATTAGCGGGTTTTTGCAGTACTTTATCTTCCAGCCATACAATAGTATCAGCCGTTATTATAATCATTTTATCGTCTAGGCCTTCGTCAAAAACCTTTGCTTTTTTTTCGGCAAGATATAAAGGGATTTGTTCCCGAATAAGGTGTTGTGGATAGGACTCATCGACAAATCCTTTTTTTTTGATTTCAAAATCCAGTCCTATTTCTTTCAACAGATAATGACGTCGGGGTGAGTCAGACGCTAAAATAATATGATAATCTTCTATTCCATGAATAAACATAATATCAGTAATTTAAATATGCTGTAAAATTAAATAATTCGCTACGAATGCATATAAAATACCTGCGAACATAATAGCTTTAGACAGATTGCTGGCAAAGTGGTAATCCTTTTTATCTTTTGCAACAAAGATTTTGTACAACAACAATAATAAAGGGATAATTAGAAATATACTGAAATATATTAATGTTATGGGATCTTTCAAAAAACGAAAATAAACATAAATTAATGAAAACTGTGTTAAAAGAATAAAAGTAATAATAACTATTTTAGTATTCATTACGCCTAAAACAATGGGCAAAGTATTTCTGCCATAAGCGTTATCACCTTCGAAATCTTCAATATCTTTAATGATTTCACGAATAAGTGTTAGTAAAAAGGCATAGAAAGAAAATGCCACAACCCAAAGAATTACATCATTAAAGCTGGCTTTCAGCTCGATCAGTAAGAGTCCGTATTTTTCATGTAATAAAGGTATTTCAAACAATAAAACCATTAAAGGGACCAGCGCCGTTAATAAAGCAACAATTACATTGCCAATTAAAAACTGACGTTTATAGGTTGTTGAATAAAACCATAGAATTCCAGTTATCAGGACAAAAACAAGGGTAAGGATAGGTAATCCGATATAAAAAGAGATATAAGCACCTAATCCGATACCAAGGGTATTAAAAATAATATGTAAAAGAATAGCCCAACGGCGATTTAATTTACGTCCTAAAATTACCTTTTCCGGGCGATTTAGGAAATCGGTTTTTGTATCGAAATAATCATTAATAACATATCCTGCTGCTGTAATTAGTACAGTAGCAAGTACTAAGAAGAAAAAATGCAATTCAGAAAATTGTAACTCAAACTGATTAACCTGTAGCAAAGGTTTTATGATGCACCAACGCATTAAATATTGCGTTAAAACAATAATTAACAGATTTTTATATCGTATAAGTTTTAAAAAGTTTATCATAAACGTATTATTCATCAAATTTAGGCCATCTGCCCTGTAATCGTAAAACCTGCTCGATTACATCGCGCACACAACCTTTTCCACCGGGAAAGGTAGAAATATATTTAGAAACCGATTTTATTTCTTCGGCAGCATCTGCCGGACATGTTGGCAATCCGGCAACTTTCATCACCTCATAATCCGGAAGATCATCGCCCATATAAAGTATCTCTTCGGGTTTAAGGCCATATTTAAAATAAAAATCTTCGAAATCATTTATTTTATCTTTGGAATCCATATAAATATCGGTAATCCCAAGATATTGAAAACGTTTTTTTATTGCCTGGGAATCGCCTCCTGAAATAATTCCAATAATATAACCCTGTTTTAATGCATAATTAACGGCATATCCATCTTTTATATTTACCGCTCTCACAAATTCTCCTCCGGGTACGAGATAAATTTTCTCATCAGTAAATACACCGTCTACATCAAAAACAAAAGCTTTTATATTGCGTAAATCTTCTTTAAAATTTGCCATTGCTTAAAAAATCAATCTTTATTATTTAATGTAAAAATACTATCACTTACAAATCTATATATTTTTTCAAATTCAGGGTAATCTTTTAACATTTTCAAATGCATATCAATGGTTTTATTATCCTGCCGCATTGCAGGGCCGGTTTGAGCATCTATTGGGCTCATCTCAGTTGCTTTTTTTGCTGTTTCATTAATTAATGGATGCAACAGATTAAAATCTATATTCTGTTCACTTAATAACTCATAACCAATGCTATACATATGATTTGTAAAATTACAGGCAAAGACTGCGGCGAGGTGTAAAATTTTTCGTTTTTCGGAATTAACTAATGCTACTTTTTTACTTAGACTTTCAGCCAGGTTTAAAAGTTTATTTTCAGCATTGTTATTATTTGCTTCAATACATAGCGGAATTTCAGAAAAGGCTAAATTTCTGGATTTCGTAAATGTTTGTAAAGGATAAAACACCCCAAAATTTTTAAAATAAGATTCGAAAACACTCATTGGTACACTTCCTGCTGTATGGACTACTATTCCACTAAGAATATTTAATTTTTTAGCGATATCTTCAATAATAGTATCTTTTACTGCTATGACATAAATATCGGCATTATCCGGTAATTTTTCTATATGGGTTGTAAAAGAGCTATTTATTTTTTCAGCTAAGTTTTGAGCTGATTTTTCGGTTTGACTGTAAATTGATTTAATAGAATAATTGGCATTTTTTAAAGCCAAAGCAATGTGTGTAGCTACATTACCGGCTCCAATAATAACAATTCCATTTTTAAAATCATTCTTATAATTCATCATACACAGATAAAAACATAAAAATAATCGAAAAAATTCAGCAATCAAAACATAAAAAAACTCCTTATTGCAGGATAAGGAGTTTTAATCTTACAAAGAACAGATTAGTAACAATATTTATTTTCTTCGATTAATTTATCGGCAATCCTTCTTCGAGCTTCTTTCACATTTACTCCATGAACTTTTGTGTAAACCTTTACACCTTTAAGCATTTTTTCTGTATGTTCCTCATCTTCGATAGAATAAATGGCATCCATGGCATGCTTATATATTTCTGCAGCTGTTTCAAAAACATAAACATCGAGGATATCTTTATACAATTTCATATCTTCGGGTGTTTTCATGGATTCTAATTTCTTAATACGAAGCATGGTTGATTCAGCAACATATGTAAGCATAATAATGTCGGCAATACTATTCAATACTTCCTGCTCGTGCACTAATTTTCGCTGGAATTTATTAACCGCTGCTTCAATTAGCATTAGAGCAACATTCTTAAAATTAGAGATATAGAATGATTTATCTTCGAAGTAACCTTTAGGCTCATACTTATCGGATAGGTGATCCAATCCGGCAAATATTTCTTTGGATTTATCGAAAAGTTTAATTACTCCTTTTTGACCTCTTTTAATAATTGTATCGGCAATAAGGATTCGGTTTATTTCATTTGTACCTTCAAAAATCCGGTTGATACGTGAGTCTCTGTATGCTCTGTCAGCAGGCATTTCGGCAGAAAAGCCCATACCGCCCATTATTTGAACCGTTTCATCGGCAATATAATCGAGTGATTCAGACCCGTAAACTTTCATAATAGCCGCTTCGGGAGCAAATTCGGCAAAAGCTTCTATATTAGCGGGGCCATATTCTTTTCCGGCAGCTTTATTTATTTCTGCAACCACATCAACATCTTTGGTGGCGCGATAAACAGCAGATTCATTTGTAAAGGCTTTAATAACCTGTTCGGCTAATTTGTGTTTTATTGATCCAAAACCAGATATAAACGTGCCAAACTGTTTACGCTCATTGGCATAATTTACCGATTGAGTAGTAGCACGCTTACTTAATCCAATAACATTAGCCCCAAGTTTTAACCGGCCCATATGTAAAATATTAAGTGCAATTCTGAAACCTTCGCCCCGCCGGCCTAAAAGATTCTCAACAGGCACTTTCACATCATTATAGAAAATTTGTACTGTTGATGATCCTTTAATACCCATTTTCTTTTCTTCCGGGTTGATAACAACGCCATCCCATTTGCTTTCAACAATAAATGCAGAGTGAACTCTATCGTTATCAATTTTTGCAAAAACAGTGTGAATATCAGCAAAACCACCATTGGTAATCCACATTTTTTGTCCATTCAGAATATAATGTTTACCATCTTCGGATAAAACCGCTTTTGTAGTCCCTGAGTTGGCATCAGAACCGGCATTTGGCTCGGTTAAACAGTAAGATGCTATTAATTCCCCTGATGCCAGTTTAGGCAAATACTTTTGTTTTTGCTCTTCATTACCATAATATACCAATGGTAGCGTTCCAATGCCGGTATGCGCAGAAAAGGCAACAGAGAATGAGTATCCTGCACCTAACTTATCAGCCGAAAGCATGGATGTTACAATATTCTGTCCAAAACCTTCGTATTCTTCAGGTACTGATATACCTAACAATCCCAGCTCGCCTGCTTTTTGTAAAATTTTGCGCATCAAACCTGGCTCCTGTGAGTCAATACGGTCGAGGATAGGAAAGACTTCGGTTTCTAAAAAATCATCACAGGTTTGAGCAATCATTTGTTGCTCTTCGTCAAACTCTTCGGGTATAAAAATATCGTTAGCATCAATCTCTTTTAAAAGAAATTCGCCACCTCTGATTTTCAATTCTTTTTCCATATCTATTCAGTTTATAATTCTAATGATTGTTCAATTAATTCAGCAATATCGTAATTTTTTATTTGTCCTTCCTTGTTTTTATATTTCAACCCGTCGGTCATCATTACCATGCAATAGGGGCATGCGGTAACAACAATATCAGCATTTGTTTCCAGGGCATCTTCTATTCGTTCAATAAATACTTCCTTATCTCCTTTTTCTGCTTCTTTAAACATTTGTCCTCCGCCAGCACCACAACATAAAGAAAAACTTTTATTTCGTCGCATCTCAACTTTTTTGGAAGGAATAGCATTAAGAACTTTACGTGGAGCTTCATACTCGCCATTGGCACGGCCTAAGTAACAGGGATCATGGTAAGTTAAAATTTTATCTTTAAACAAATCACTGGTAATTGATAATTTACCTTCTTTAATTAACTGATATAAAAATTGTGTATGATGAATAACTTCATAATTACCACCATAGTCGGGATATTCATCCTTAAACGTATTAAACGCATGTGGGTCGCAGGTTAGGATTTTTTTTACTTCGTAACCGTTTAAAATTTCTATATTGCTCATAGCCTGCATTTGATACAGCATTTCGTTTCCGGTCCTGCGTGCAATATCGCCCGATGATGATTCTTCGACACCTAAAACAGCATAACTAATATTCAAATGGGTTAAAATTTTTACAAATGCACGGGTAACTTTCTTATACCTATCGTCGAATGCTCCTGCACTGCCCACCCAAAACAAATATTCAGGTTTTTCGCCTTTGGCAAAAAGGTCTGCCATTACAGGGACTTCTATTTTTCGTTTATTTTCTGACATGATATTTTAGTTTCAAGTTTTGAGTTATAAGTTTAATGATTTTGGTTCATTAAACTTTAAAACTATTTTTCCTTAATATAAAGCTCTTCGGCCCAAAGCATTCTATCGTCTTGAGAGAATTGCCATGGTGCTCCGTTATTTTCGATATTGTTAAAAATAGTATTTAATTCGCCCGGAGATGCTGCCTGCTCCATTACAATATAGCGCCGTAGTTCCAGAATTAGCGATACCTGGTCGATATTTACCGGACAAGCAACTGTACAGGCATTACAAGTGGTGCATGCCCATATCTCTTCAGCTGTAATATAATCGAATAATGATTTATCGTCGGTATAATCCATTCCGTTTTTATCGATATTTTTACCCAAGAGTTCGAGTCTGTCGCGAACATCCATCACCAGTTTGCGTGGAGATAGTTTTTTACCGGTAATATTTGCCGGGCAAACACTGGTACAGCGTCCACACTCAGTGCATGTATACGAGTCCATTAAATGTTTCCAGGTAAGTTGTCTTACATCATGTGCTCCAAACGCAACTTCTTCTTCTCCCTCTTCTACGGGTGGCTCTTCGCCTGATAACATGCTTTTCACCTCTTTGGTTATAGAAGGCATATTAGCAATTTTACCGGTAGGATCTAATTTAGAATAAAATACATTTACAAATGATAAAAACACATGAAAATGTTTTGAATAAGGAATATAGTTTAAAAATAGAAATATACCCACTATATGCAACCACCAGCACAGCCGCTCAATAAAAATTAAAGTATCGGAAGGTAAATTATTAAGCAGTGGGATTAAAGCCGAGCTAAAGAAAAATGACCCAACTTTATCGTAATGTTCAACACCTCTTGTTTGCAATATTGCATCAGAAGCATTCATAAAAAATATCGACAACATTAAAACAACCTCGGCAATAAGAATAATGTTTGCGTCTAAACGTGGCCAACCTTTCATTTCAGGTTTCCAAAAACGTTCGGTCTTAAGAATGTTCCTACGGATTAAAAATATTAAACAACCAATAATAACCAGTAGCGCAAAAAATTCAAAAAAGCTAACAATTACAGGATAAAACCCGCCTGTAAATGATAATACACGGTGTGTACCGGCAATACCATCAATAAATATTTCAATCAATTCAATATTAACCAGGATGAATCCTGCATAAACAAAAATATGCAAAATAGCAGCAATCGGAAATCCAAACATTTTTGATTGCCCGATAGCAACCTTAAGTACCAGCCACCATCTTTTTTTTCTGTTATCTTTAATCTCTACATCTTTTCCAAGTTTAATATTCCTTGATATCTTTTTAATATTCCAGGAAAAAAATGCAACTGCTGCTGCAAGCAATAAAACAAAAATAATACTACTAATCATAGTTCTTTTAAGTTTATTAGTATATCAATTTTTAAAATAAGATGCCAAAATAAAAATTAATTGGTATAAAACAAATTTTTCTTAGTCATGGCAGCTTTTATTAATCATCAAATCAGATTTTAATATCATCTATACTACAAATGGTTATAAACTGAACTTTTTACCACGTCATTGCGAGGAGGAACGACGAAGCAATCTGTTTTAATATCAAGAGATTGCTTCATTTCCT
>JASGMZ010000062.1 GCA_030156305.1 Bacteroidales bacterium
GGATTTCAGCATCCGCATAGCATTTTCTTTATTTTTTAATTGTGAGCGGGTTTCCTGATTTTCTATAACAATACCAGTTGGTGCATGACGTAAGCGTACGGCGGTTTCTACTTTATTCACATGTTGGCCTCCTGCACCGCTGGATCTGTATGTTTCCCATGTTATGTCCGCAGGGTTAATATTGATTTCAATGTTATCATCCACAACGGGTGAAACATAAACAGATGCAAATGAGGTATGTCTTCGGTTATTGGAATCGAATGGCGAGAGGCGCACTAAGCGGTGAACACCATTCTCACTTTTTAGATATCCATAAGCATATTCGCCGACAAATTCCAGGGTAACTGTATTTATTCCGGCTTCATCGCCAGGTTGATAATTTACTTCTTTAACTTTATAATTGTTTCGTTCGCCCCAGCGAATGTACATTCTCATCAGCATTTCAGCCCAGTCGTGGCTTTCAGTACCTCCAGCTCCCGGATTTATTTGTAAATAAGCACCTAAGGCATCTTCTTCGTTACGGAGCATATTTTTTAGCTCCAGCTCTTCAATGAGCTTAAGGGTTTTTTCATATTGGCAGTCAACTTCTGCTTCTTCAATCTCACCTTCTTTATAAAAATCGAGCGCAAGCTGAAGCTCATCAACCTGGGTTCTTATTTCGTTAAAAGCGGTTGTCCATGCTTTTAGTTCCGAGATTTGTTTTAGTTGTTTTTTTGCTTGTTGAGGATCGTCCCAAAAATCAGGAGCCTGTGTTTTTTCTTCTTCTTCTTCTATTCGAATGGCCTTCCCTTCTATGTCAAAGATGCCTCCTCAACGCATCTGTACGTTTTTCAACTTCTTTTAATTGTTCGTTAGTGATCATAATGTTTTAATATTACTACGATTTTTACAAAAGTAACAAATCTTAAGTAATTTGGGCCGTTGAATCAATAAAAAAGGGAGCTATGCTCCCTTTTAACTGTTGTTCAAATGGTATTTATTAATAAGCACCACTTTGTTCCAATTTTTCCATTTCTTTGTCGAAAGTTTCTTTGTATTTTTCGTAATCATAATCAACTTTCAAACGCTGGTCTCTTGAAAGCCTGTTGTTAAGTGCTTCTTCTAAAGCATCAACACCCATTTCAATAGCCATATAACATTTGTATGTTCCGGCTTTGGTTTGCGTAATTTTTTCGCAAATAGTTTTTACGTTGTTTAGTTGTTGATTGATTACTTCTCTTGAAAGTGACTCGAATCTTTCTTCTACTTCTTCAACATTGTTAAACTCGCGTGAGTTAACATAATTGTCTGTAGTTCCTTTGATTACGGTTTGGATTTGACCTGCGAGAGCAGCTTTACTGTTGCTGGTTGCTTTTTTACGGGCAATTTCCATATCTGTACTTTCACCAGTAGCGTTAGCTCTAAAATTATTTTTATCGCTTCTGTAATCCGGGCCTGAGCAGAATACTTCAACTAGAGTTTCGCCCTTAACATCGGTGACTTCTTTTTTTGATTTACAGCTGGTAAAGGTGCTGCCAAAAATAACAACTCCTGCCAATAGTAATCCAAATGATTTGTAAATTCTTTTTTTCATAACTTTGAATTTTAAAATTAATAATTGAGATTTCTGTTTTATAGTTTAATTGTTCTTATTTTTGGAATCATTTCGCTAATAATTCTTTCTTTTGTTTTTTCTATTGCATTTTCGGCTGCATTGTTGTAGCTTCCAGATTTCATCCCTTTAACATTCGTAATATTTTGAGTGAAAACTTCCATGCCGGTTTTCAGATTTTTAATAGATAGGCTACAATTTAGAAAAGCGGTATGTAAATTATATTGATCCAATTTTTCACCTTCAATAACTGATGATTTTATTTTAATTAATACATCTGCTTTTTCCCTGTCTTCAGTAAAAGAGAAAAAGTTTTCGGAAAGTTCCGATTTTAAAATATTGGTAATGGGTTTTCTTTTACTGTTTTGGCCAAAAAATAATTCTTCCGATTCAAGATACGCAAATAATTCATTCACTTTAACCATAATATTGCCATAAGGAATTGTTCCTCTTTCTGAAAACATTTGCTTTAGAAAATTATCCGGAGCGTCCTTACCAAGATAATTAGCCATATCAAATTGTGCTCTGATTATTTGATTTTTTCCTTTAGGAGCCTGATTAGCAATAGAGCATTTAGCTATTCCATCGTTTTTTGATACTACTTTTTCTTGCGCATTAATTTCTGAATCAGGAAAATAAAAAATAATTGGAATATTCCCCAGGTTTTGAGTTTCAAGGGGTGTTTTGTATTGGACTTTGGCATAAACCGGCTCACTGTTAGCAGATAGAGCATTTATTTCAAAGAGTTCTTTTTCAGGTTTTATTACAATGTTTGAAAAAATTTCTTGTATTGATTGGAAAATTGCATTATCCAGGTAAATTCTTCCTTCTTCTAAAAGAAATACAGATAAATCTTCGTCTAAATGTTTTTTTATGGCATCAAACGCTTTAACATAAAAGATGATTGCGTTATTAATATCGTATTTTTTCTCTGAGGCTTGTGCTTTTTCAAAAAAATCTTTGGATAGATTTTTGGCTTTCTCCAGTTTTTCGCGTTTTTTTCTTTCATATTCAGCTTTCGAAAGACGATAGTAAACCCAATATTCATTTTTATCTTCGTAAGTATCAATTAATTCATACCCCTCAATTTCATTTTTGGCTTTTAAGTTAATGTAGGCTTCATAACTTTCTTTAAACCCAGAGTTATCCTCAAATTGATGAAGTAATGAATGGGTAGAGACATTAACTGAAATTTCTGAAATAAGATCAGCTAAAGCATTATTTTTTGCTGCTTGTAAATAATCGTTGTTTGTTTTATTTGATTTGCCAATACCAATATAATACTCATTATCAATGGGTTTTTGAGACACCCACTTGGGTTTCTTTTGTGCAGCATTAATAACCGTACACGATTGAAAGGGCACAATCAATGCAGCCAATAAAATAAAAGATGTTTTTAATTTTCGTAACATGGGCTGTTTGATTTTATCTTTAGGTAAAAATAAGTAATATTCAGTTTAAACATGTTGTTTGATGCATAAATTTTTAGTTATCTTTTCTTTTATTTACCACCGAGTTTACCATATCAAATACCTTGCCATTTTCAAATCCTCTTGAAACAGCAAACCTTACAAGCTTAGATTTTATAGTGTATTCATCAGTATCTTTCAACGAGTTTAATTTCTTTATTAGTTCTTTTTCCAGCACTTGTTGGTATTCGTACAAAGGGATTTCATTCATCCCTTTTTGGATAAAGTTTTCAGGAATATTTTTTTGTTTTAATGCATACTCAATTTTTACTTTTCCCCATTTATTAAACCGGAATTTTTCTTTAACAAAAGCTTTGGCAAAACGCTCTTCATCAATAAATTTATCTTCAATAAGTTTTGTTATTAAAGGTTCAACATCGGTTTTATTAATACCCCATTGATAGAATTTTTGTTTTATATCTTCAATGCACTTTTCCTTTTGTGCACATAGGTTTTGGGCTTTTTCTAATGCCTGTTTTGCTGATATTTTTTTTGGGCTTGCCATATATATTATCTTAGAATTCCACGTATCATTCTGTTTTTGTCGTTAATATCTTTTTTTAACCGGATGTTTTGGAATTTTTTTTCTTCGAGGAGCCATGCGGTTTCTTTTCCAAAATTTTCATTAATTTCGAAATATAACTTTCCGCCTTTTTTTAGATGTTTAAGTGCAAAATCAATGATTGCTCTATAATAAAGCAGTGGATCATTGTTGGGAACAAATAGCGCTTCTTCCGGTTCATAATTTAGTACATTGAGATGCATAAATTGTTTTTCTTTTTCCGTTACATAAGGAGGGTTACTAACAATTATATCAAAAGCATCATCATTATCGAACTGATTATGATGTAATATATCGAAATAAGAGATATGTATTTTTGTATGATTTAATTTACTGTTACGGCGAGTAATTGATAATGCATCAGCAGAATTATCTAATGCATAAATAAATGATTTGGGTAGGTTTTTAGCCAATGAAATAGCTATACAGCCACTTCCCGTTCCAATATCGGCTATGTGTTGGTATTGATTTTTATTTTCAGCAATAATCCAGTCTACTAACTCTTCTGTTTCCGGACGAGGAATTAAAACTCCCGGAGCTACAATAAAAGGAAGATTATAAAATTCTGTTTGGCCTAAAATATACTGTATGGGTTTAAAAGTTTTTAATTCTTTAATATTGTCGATTATTCGGTGAACAATATTTTCATTTATTTCTTCCTCCTGGTTTAATTGTATTTGTACTTTTGAGTATTTGAAATAATAATGTAAAATAAGATATATAAAACTATTTATTTCCTGTAATGGATAATAGTTGTTTAATTCTGATTTTATTAGCGAAATTATTTTCTTTATCGTATATTTTGGCATCATTTTTCAAATTTAAAAAAATTGTATGATCGATAATACAATAAAAGAAAAATATATGCAGCGGTGCATAGAATTAGCAAGGTTAGGCTTAGGAAATACTGCACCTAATCCAATGGTGGGGTCGGTAGTTGTATACAATAATAAAATTATTGGAGAAGGTTATCATCGAAAATGTGGAGAAGCACATGCTGAGGTAAATGCAATAAATGCTGTAAAAAATAAAGAGTTATTACAAAAATCGGCCCTATATGTTAACCTTGAACCATGTTCACATTATGGAAAAACACCACCCTGTGCTAATTTAATTGCACAATTAAAAATTCCTGAAGTTGTTATTGGAACTATTGATACAGCCTCGCATGTTTCTGGTAAAGGAATTGAAATATTAAAACAAGCCGGATGTAAAGTTACGGTTGGGGTGCTTGAAAAAGAATCGAGAGAGATAAACAAACGATTTTTTACTTTTTATGAAAAAAAACGTCCGTACATTATTTTAAAATGGGCTGAAACATTGGATGGCTTTATTGATGTTTTGCGTACCGAAGATTATCCTGTTAAACCCTCCTGGATTACGAATGAATTCTCTAAAATGCTTGTGCATAAATGGCGGGCCGAAGAACAAGCAATATTGATAGGAACTAATACAGCAACAGCCGATAATCCTACCTTAACAACACGTAACTGGCCTGGCACACATCCTTTTCGTATTGTATTTGATCGAGATTTAAAGCTATCATCAAATTTAAATATTTTTAATAAAGATGCCGAAACAGTTATCGTTGCTGATAAATTAATGAGAAAAAAATCAAATAAAAATTTTCATTCAAATATTGATATCTTATTTGTAGATTATAATCAAGGGTTTGATAAACAGATTTTTGAATTTTTTGTGAGACAAAATATACAATCCATAATTATTGAAGGTGGCGCTAAAGTATTAAATTATTTTATTAATAATGATTTATGGGACGAAGCCCGCATTTTTGTGGGGAATAAAAAGTTTATGAAGGGAATAGAAGCTCCACAAATAACAGGAAAAGTTATTCAAAAGGAAAATTTGGGCAACAGTAAGTTACTTTTAATCAAAAATAAACCGATATTTAAGGATAATTAATAAAGAGTTATCATAAAAATTTTAAAAATAATAAAAGCTTTTGTAAATTTGATACAATGAATTTATTAACAACTGAACCAAAAAACCAATTAAAACTTAATCATATGGAAAGAAAAATTAGCCATTCCATTATTCTTACCTCACTATTTATTGTATTAATTTCGTTTGTACAGTGCAGTCCTAAATTATACAATACGGGTAAAGAATTTGCAGCTTCTGGAAATTACGAAGATGCAATCGCTCAATTTACAAAACTAATTGAGGAGAATCCTGAATATACAGATGCTTATGTTGCACGGGCTGAAGTTTACGAGAAGATTGGGAAAAAGACTGAAGCCGCCAGCGATTATAAAAGAGCCACTACTTTTGAAAGTAAAGACAAATCTATTTTCTATAACGCCGGCCGATTATACTATGAATTAGAGCAATATGATGAAGCCATTTCTATGCTATCAAAGGTTACCACATTAGATACAAAGCATGTTAATGCATACCGGCTTAAAATGGAGTCTTATATTGCTTTAGAACAGTACGATAAAGCCTTAAAGGAAAGTAATGAGTTGTTAAAATTACAGGAAACAGCAAATAACTATTATCGTAGAGGGTTTATTAATGAGCAATTGGCTAATTATAATCAAGCCGAAACTGATTTTAAAAAATCAATCGAAAAAGCCCCGGGTTTTATAGATGGTTATGTTGCTCTTGCTGATGTATTGTTTAAGGCGAAAAAGTTAGACGAATCTCTTGCTAATTGTAATAAAGCATTACAGATTGACGATAAAAGCAAACAAGCATTGTGGATCAGAAGTAAGATTTATAAAGAAAAAGTTGATTACCCTAACGCGATCAATGATTTGTCCAAAATGATAATCTTTTCACCTGATGATGAAGAAGCATTCTTTACAAGAGGCTTATATTATCAGGAGTTTAATCAACATCAGAGTGCGATAAACGATTTTAGTAAGGTGATATCGTTAGATTCTGACAATGCGTTGGCTTATTTTCACCGGGCAAAATCCAATGAAGAAATTACTCAATATCAGAAAGCTGTGAACGATTATAAAAAGTACCGTGAACTTTCTGACGATAATAGCGAAGAGGCTAAAGAACGATTGGAAACGGTAAAAAACAGATTATATGAACTCAATCGTGAAGGGAATAAGCCCGTTATTACATTTTTAGAGCCTGCAGAAAGCGAAGGCCAAAAAATTAATGTAATTGAGGATGCTGCTGAAGTTACCTTAAAAGGAGTTATAGCCGATGAAAGCGATTTAAAATATGCCAAAATTGAAGATCAGGATGTAACTTTTGATAAAGAGTCCGCAAACAATGAATTCTCAGTTACAGTAAATGTTAAAGATAAAGATGCTATTTCAGTTACCGTGGCCGATGTTTATAATAATGTGTTGGCCACTACGTATAAACTAAACCGAACAGAAATTAATCCACCAGTGATTAGCTTAATAGCTCCTTATGCATCATCTACAGGTGAAATTTATTTGGATGTTGATAACCGAAAACTTTATGTTGAAGGACAAGTAAACGATGAAAGCAAGATTAAAAGTATTATTGTGGATGAAATGACTGCCAGCTATTCTGTAGATGCTGAAAATCCGGAATTTTTTGCTACCATCGATATTGCTAACAAAAATCGGTTTGTAATAAAAGCCGAAGATATTTATGGGAATATTACCGAACAGGAATATACATTAAATCGTGAGGCACTTGAGATTTCACAAGAAAATCCAATGGGGAAAACCTGGGTAGTATTTATAGAAAATTCGGATTATGAAACATTTGCCAGCCTCGATGGCCCTGTAAAAGATGTTAGTATGATGAAAGCCGCATTGGCAAACTATAAAATTCATAATATTATTCATAAACAAAATATGGCCAAAGCAGAAATGGAACGATTTTTTTCCATTGAATTGCGTGATTTGGTAAGAAGTAATAATGTAAATTCTTTGTTGGTTTGGTATGCCGGCCATGGAAAATTTATTAATGATGTTGGTTATTGGGTACCTACAGATGCAACCCGTGATGATGAGTTTACATATTTTAATATCAATGCGTTAAAAGCATCCCTTCAATCATATTCAAAGGTTGTAACTCATACGCTGGTAATTACAGATGCCTGTGAATCAGGGCCAACATTTTACCAGGCTATGCGATCAGGATTGAAAGAGAGAGATTGTGGCGACTGGGAAGCAACTAAGTTTAAATCATCTCAGGTGTTTTCTTCGGCAGGCTATGAATTAGCTGTTGACCATTCTCAATTTACCAGGACTTTTGCAAATACCTTAAGAAATAATCCTAATGCATGTTTACCCATTGAAAATGTTGTGTCTAAAGTAACTGTTGCAGTGGCTAAAGATGGAATGCAAAAACCTCAGTTTGGAAAAATTGATGGACTGGCAGATGAAGGAGGTACATTTTTCTTTATTGCAAAAGACAGATAAAAAACGTCCTATGATTTTTGAAAAAAAAACAATGAAAAAAAAAGTTATTCGCATTTTTTTGCGGATAACTTTTTTTTATACAGCAATGTTGCTGTGGAATTTCACCTTGTCAGCACAAACGTATTATTTTGATTATTATAGCGTAAAAGAAGGGTTGGCTCAATCGAAAGTTTACGATTTAGTGCAAGATCCTCAAGGATATCTGTGGATTGGTACCGAAAGTGGAATATCCCGGTTTGACGGCGTAAATTTTATTAATTATACGGCTGAAGACGGAATTGCCGAAGGAGGCATAAAAGCGTTGTATAAAGATTCCAATCATAAAATTTGGATGGGCCATAAAACCGGAGCCATTACTTTGCTTGATGACGAGAAAATGATGATTCATCCTGTTAGTGAGTTTATTCATGCCGAAATCACCTCTTTTTTATACGATAAAAATGGCATATTGTGGATTTCAACCCTTGGCGATGGGTTAATAAAACTCGAAAATCCTTATAATTTAACCGATAGCTTAAAATTTGATCATTTTAAAGGCAGGGATTTGAGCGACCAGGTTTTTTCGGGAATTATTGCTAAAGATTCCATATTTTTTATTACAGATGCAGGAATCCGAAAGTATAATCCATCACAAAACTCTTTTGAACGATACACACCTGAAGGGTTAACCACCTATTTTCAGATAACTTCCATGTTAGAAGATAAGAACGGAGATTTGTGGTTTGGTACTTATCATGGCGGACTATATAGATATATTCAGGAACAACAAAAATTTAAAATTTATGATTCGCGCGAAGGATTAGCCAATAATTGGATTAGTACTATTACTGAAGATCGTAACGGCAATATATGGGTAGGAACATGGGGAGGGGGAATTACAAAAATCTATGAAGATGGGTTAAAAACCTTTGATAAAAGCAATGGACTGGATGATCATAAAATTTACAAAATCATTCAGGATGTTGAAGGTAATATATTAATTGGAACCAATGAGCATGGACTGGCCATTTTTAAGGGTGAAAAATTTGTTACATTCGGTGTTGACGATGGATTAATTGATCAGCAGGTATGGGCCATTACCCAGGATAAAGATGGGAAATACTGGTTTGGCACCAACAATGGAATCTCGGTTTATTCACCACAGGTATCAGGCAGGAAATTTTTACACTATAGCGATAAGTCTCATTCCATAGGAAGTCAAATGAGATTTTTAAAAAATGATCAAAATGGAAATATCTGGTTAGGAACCAATGATAATGGCGTAAATATGTTTAACTACAAAACCGGAAGGTTTGAGTATAATCCGGTGATCAATCGCTATATCCGGAGTAGACAGGTGACCGCTATGGATATCGATAAAAATAATCAGCTATGGGTAGGTACCATGGAGGGCTTAATTTATTATGTTATTGATGAGAATAAAAGCCAGCTACTTACTCAGACGCATGGATTGAATTCATCTGATATTACTGCCCTTTATGCCGATTCTCAAGGAAGAATATGGGTCGGATTGAATTATGGAAAAGGGTTAAATGTAATTAAAGATACTTCCTTTAAAAAGATTGATATGGAGGGTTTATTTACGCCTAAATGTATAACCGAAGATAAGGATGGGAATATATGGATAGGAACTAATACCAAAGGTGTTTTTGTTTGTGACGGAGAGAAAATCATTAAACATTATACTCAGAATGATGGCTTGTTATCTAATTTAATTACGCTGTTAAATGTAGATAACAATAACAATATTTATATTGGAACAAGTAGTGGTTTAAATAAAATCGACCACGAAGGAAAAATACATACCTATACTGCCAAAAGTGGGTTTACAGGAATTGAGGCAAAAGATAATGCGACCTTTTTGGATACAGATGGAAATTTATGGTTTGGTACTGTTGAAGGAGTTATTAAATATCAACCTGCTTTAGATGTAGAGTTATCCCATGAACCACTAACGCATATTTCTCGACTTAGAGTAAACCTAAATGACCGAGAAATGATTCCTAGGCAGAAATTTAATTTCACCGAGAACTCATTTATTTTCGATTATAACAGTGTTTGCCTAACTAATCCCGATGCGGTGAAATATCAGATTATGCTCGAACCGGCTGATAAGGAGTGGAGGCCTGTTACCACTCAAACGGTAACAAATTATTCATCACTACCCCCGGGAAGTTATACGTTTAAAGTGAAAGCCAGAAATAGTGATGGTGTATGGAATGAAGAACCAATAACATATTCTTTTATCATTAAACCTCCGTTTTATAAATCGTGGGTTTTTATTTTATCGGTAATAATATTGGGACTTATTATCATTGTAGCTTATATAAAAGTACGCGAAAAAAATCTTATTAAGGAAAAGAAAATCCTTGAAGAAAAAGTTCGTGAAAGAACCGCTGAGGTTGTAGAGAAAAGTGAAGAGTTAGAAAAGAAAAATAAAGATATTACCGACAGTATTCGATATGCACAAAGAATACAAGTTGCCGTATTGCCTCCTGAAGTTCCTTTTGAAAATACCTTTGTCTTTTTTAAACCTAAGGATATTGTAAGTGGTGATTTTTACTGGTTCGAAACTTTTGCCGATAAAGAAATGATTGCCGCTGTGGATTGTACAGGGCATGGTGTGCCTGGTGCTTTCCTCTCTATTCTGGGCCATAGTATGCTAACGAAAATTGTACGGGAATATGGTATTTTAAAACCTTCGGAAATTTTGGATCAACTCGATGTGGAAATTATCAATGCCTTACATCAAAAAAATGTAGAGGGAAAACGAGTGGTGAATGATGGAATGGATCTGGCTTTAATTAGTTATGACCGAAAGAAAAATGTTTTGGAGTATTCCGGAGCGTACAATCCTTTAGTGATGATTAGAGATGGTGAACTTACAGAAATTAAAGCCAACCGATTTCCAATCGGAATGACAAGTATTCATCAGTCTAAAAAATTTACTAATCATGAAATTAAAGTTAAAAAAGGAGATACTTATTATGTTTTTTCCGATGGATATGCTGATCAATTTGGAGGAGAAGACGGCCGTAAATTCAGAAAAAAGAATATGAAAGATTTATTGTTGTCTATTCAGGATAAAAAGATGCAAGAGCAGGGTTTAGAATTAGAGCGGTTTATTAAAGAGTGGATGGGCGAACATGAACAGGTCGATGACATGGTATTTATCGGTAGGCGGTTTTAAATAAGACAAAAACCTCGCTTATGTTAGCGAGGTTTTTTTGTCTTATTATTTTGCAAATTTATTGTTTACAGATTATTTACATAAATTGTTAAACTGGATTTTAAATTAGCCGCTTTGTTTTTATGAATAATATTTTTCTTTGCTAATTTGTCAAGCATCGAAGTAGCTTTGGGTAATATTTTTATTGCTTCTTCCTTGTCTGTTGTAGCACGTAACTTTTTAATCATATTACGGGTTGTTCGGCCATAATATTTATTATGTAATCTTACGCTCTCGTTATGTCTTGCTCTTTTTGCTGCTGACTGATGATTTGCCATAATTTTTAATAATATTGTTTAATATTTGTAGTCCGTAGGGGAATCGAACCCCTGTTACCAGGATGAAAACCTGGCGTCCTAACCCCTAGACGAACGGACCATTTTTATAATTTCAAACTTAGTGGGTGCAAAAGTAAATGATTTTTTCTTTTCTGCAAATATTTTTTTGAATTTTATAATATATATTTTTCCCTATGAAATGTCCAAAAAAAGAAATATGCACCCATATTTTTAAATGAACATATCCTAAAAATGAAGGTGCAAATAAAATAAATCATTTTAAATTATTCAATTTTTAGATCAATAAACTTTGAATTCATTAACCGGGCTACAGCCATGTAGTTTGGTTTAAAAATAATTTTATTTCCTACCTGGTATTTTGTTTTTAAACGTGAATTAATATTTTGGCCAATATCATATACGGTCATATCAGATGTTGTCCCAAGGAAATTAATATTTTTGTCTTTGGGTGTGATGTCATTAACATCCACATCAAGAATGCCAAAATCAAGAATGGCCCGGTAACTTTTATGAGATGGTTTGTCTGCATCGGTTTCAGAGGTGTGCCCAATGTTAGCTTCGCTAATTACACCATCAGGTACATTCCATTTTTCTTCCAGTTCAATCACATTCGCATTAAAACTAAAAGTATCGGTTGAAAGGTTTTGAAATTTTTTATTATATAACGGGCTTGTACCAAAAAATGCTGCTTCGCCAATTCTAAAATGGTTAACAGCAGCCGGAACCAGTTTCTTTTTAATTAAAGGCAAGGTAATTGAACTACCTCCGGAAATTAATGGGATTTTTTTGTTAAACATTTCTTCAAGCAATTGTTTAAATAAGCTTAGCTGAAGAAGTTTATCATAAGTAGGTTCAATTCCATACATGCATCCCAGGTTTGAGCCAATACCAATAATTTCGATATTTGAAAGCCTGAAAACTTTTTTGTAGAACCCAACAATGTTTTCTCTAACCACTCCTTCTCTTAGTTCTCCCAGTTCAAGGAAAATTATCACCTTATGTATTTTATTAATTTTCCGGGCTTCCCGGTTAAGTGCTTCAATCGTGCTTAATGATGTGTTTACAGAAATGTCGGCATACTTTACTAAGCTTTTTATAATATTTGCTGGAGGTGGTTTAATATAGATGGTGACAAGCTCTGGATTTATTTCTTTAATGGTTTTAAGGCTTGATAACCGGCTTTCTCCAACTGAGTGTAAGCGGCTTGTTACATCATCGGTTAATATCTTGCGAATAAATTGTTTGTCGCCAGAAAGAACTTTGCTAACCAAACTCCATTGGATATTTTGTTTTTTTAAAAAATCATCAATTTTTTGAATATTGCGAATTATGTTATCCGTTTTTACTACTAGTTCGGCCATTGGGTAGAAATTTTAAAAGGTTGTACGAAAGGGGTAAAATATTATTTTTAATAAAATCCTTCGGTACACCCTTTTTAATTAAATATTATTTTTATTTTTTTAATCGCATCTCAGCGTATTTTGTTGTCATTCCTAATCTTTCATATAGTCTTTTGGCAGGATTATCGTATTCAACATGGAGTTTTACATCA
>JASGMZ010000063.1 GCA_030156305.1 Bacteroidales bacterium
ATTTTCCTTTTCTATTTAATATTTTGTTGATTTCTCTTGATGTATAACCTTTTAATACTTGCATTATTTTAAATAAAGGTTTTTTCAATTTATAAATTATCAAATGAACATGATTAGGCATAACTGTAAAGCAAATTAGCTTGTATTCTTTTTCATTTAAATAAAAGATCGCATCTTTTATAATGTTTGCTATATTTCGATTTTCAGTAAGATTAAATTCTTCTAAATACTGATCTAGTAGAGAATCAAAATCATGGAAGTAATCATTGTACAAATCGCAAATTCTCGATTTTAAAATTTTTTAATTTTTAATTCTCTTTTTAGTTAAATATATCTCATGCTTATATTCACTTTTTAATTTTACTAATTGATCTAAAGGTAATGAATCATGTATTCTGAAAGTAACAAAAAACAATCCTGACTCGGGTAAAATGTGCGGCAAATTTCTTTTGTATTCTATCATTATGTAAGAAAACTGAAAAAAAATAAATATATGAAATCCAACAAAATGGGGCAAGAAATTCCTGCCTAAAATATCATCGGACAAGCCTGCCAAAGGCAGTTAAAAATATCCGAAGTACCAGTAAAACGGGCATTCCTTTCCGCTTGCATTACCATCAGACAAGAATGTCTGATGTACTGGAAAGTCCGATGTCCTTTATTCTGTAACTTTATAAAAAGAGTTAGCCTGAGCGGTAGCCGTAATAATCATATCATTGATACAAACATGCTCAGGGCGTGTAACGACATAAAGAATAGCATCGGCTATATCTTCGCCATAAAGGGGTGTAAAACCCTGGTAAACTTTATCGGCTTTTTCTTTATCCCCTTTAAAACGTACGACAGAAAATTCAGTTTCTACCATTCCGGGGTTTATAGCAGTAACTTTAACTTTATGCTCCAACATATCAATCCGCATGGCTTGAGTTAATGCAATTGCTGCATGTTTTGTTGAACAGTATACATTTCCTTTTTCGTATACTTCTCTCCCGGCTGTTGATCCGATATTAATGATATGCCCATGTTTTTTCTCAATCATTCGTGGCGAGATTTTTCGGGTCATATACAATAACCCTTTAATATTCGTATCAATCATTCGTTCCCAATCATCAATCACACCTTCGTGAATATGATTTAACCCCACAGCTAATCCGGCATTATTAACCAGTACCTCAATATTTTGCCAGTCATCGGGTAGACTATCAATAGCCTGATTTACGGCCTCATTATCTCTAACATCAAAGGTTAAGATATACACTCTTCCTGAGGATTGAGATTGAATTTCTTGTTTAAGATCCTCCAGCAGTTCTTTTCTTCGTCCGGTTATAATTACATCAAAATTATGTTGTGCAAGTTTTTTGGCAGTTGCTCTTCCAATGCCTGATGTTGCTCCTGTAATTAAAGCTATTTTATTCATTTTGATAAGATTTTTTTGGATTAAAAGGTTAAAATTAAACAAATATTTTCTCCTATCCATTTTCTTTGAAGAATAAAATCTATAAGTTAGAATATTCTAACTACGTTAAACGATTTCTTATTTCTAAAGTCAAAAAATAACATAACCCTTAAAATTAACTTAAAATCAACACTATGCGATTAAAAAATTTTAACAAGAACAAATTACAAACAGTAGTTATGTTTGCATTGGCAGGCATTCTGTTGCTTACTTCTTTTGAAACTTTTGCAAAAAAAGAAAAACCAGAAGAAGAAAAAGATCCGGTTAATTCGGAAATTATAAGCGGATTAAAATTCAGAAATATAGGCCCTGCTTTTTTCTCAGGACGGATTTCTGATTTTGCGGTAAATCCAAACAACCATTCTGAATTTTATGTTGCTGTATCGTCAGGAAATATTTGGAAAACGGAAAACAATGGCATTACCTTTACGCCTATTTTTGATAATTATGGCACTTATGCCATAGGGTGTTTAGCGATAGATCCTAAAAACCCCAATGTTATTTGGGCAGGTACCGGCGAAAACAATCATCAACGTGCTTTAGGATATGGCGATGGAGTTTATAAATCGGTTGATGGAGGTAAATCGTGGACCAACATGGGATTAAAAGCATCGCGACAAATAGGCATGATTGCTATCAATCCAAACAATACGGATATTATATACGTTGCTGCCGAAGGTTCTGCCTGGGGCCCGGGAGGAGATCGTGGCTTATATAAAACAATAGATGGAGGAAATAACTGGAATAAAGTATTAGACATAAGCGAAAATACAGGTATTAATAATGTAATCCTTGATCCCAGAGACCCCGATGTTATTTATGCTACATCAGAACAACGACGTCGCCATGTACACACAAAAATTGGTGGAGGCCCCGAATCGGGAGTGCATAAATCAACCGATGGTGGTAGAACATGGAAAAAAATTGAAAAAGGATTACCCGGGGTTCATAAAGGAGGAATGGGCATTGCTATTTCTCCCGTAAATCCGGATTATTTATACTTAATTGTTGAAGCGGCCGAAGATAAAGGTGGTTTTTACCGTTCAACCGACCGAGGTGAAACCTGGGAGCGTATGAGCGACCATCATTCAAGTGGACAATATTACAATGAAATATATTGCGATCCGGTAGATGTAAATAAGGTGTATTCGGTTGAAACATTCTCGCATGTAACAAAGGATGGAGGAAAAACATGGAGCAGGCTAAGCCTAAACGAACGTCATGTGGACGACCATGCACTTTGGATTGACCCCAATGATACTAAACACTGGATGATAGGCGGTGATGGTGGAGTTTATATTACGTATGATGATGGTAAAAATTATCGTCATGTATCCAATTTACCCGTCACTCAATTTTATCGGGTAAATGTAGATAACGATTATCCATTTTATAATGTTACCGGTGGTACTCAGGATAACAACAGTTCTGTCGGGCCATCTCGCAATACCAGTCGCGATGGTGTTACTAAAGGCGAATGGACAGTTACTATTGGTGGCGATGGATTTTGGTCAAATATCGATCCTGAAAATCCCGATATTGTTTACAGTGAATATCAATACGGAAACTTATACCGATACGACAAAAAAAGTGGTGAAAGTGTTTATATTAAACCACAACCTGCAAAAGGAGAATTAACGTACAAATGGAACTGGAATACTCCGGTAATTATTAGTCCACACAAAAACACACGATTGTATATGGCTGCCAATGTACTGTTTAAAAGTGAAGATCGTGGTGACACCTGGGAGGTTATTAGCGATGACCTTACCGCTAACATTGACAGAAATTCCTGGCCGGTTATGGGAAAATACTGGAGTGTAGATGCTGTAGCTAAAGATGTTTCCACATCATTATATGGTATGGTAGTATCTTTAGATGAATCTCCTGTTAAAGAAGGATTAATTTATACCGGAACAGATGACGGCGTAATTTCCGTAACCGAAGACGGTGGTGAAAACTGGAGGAAAATATCTTCATTCCCGGGTGTTCCTGCATATACTTATGTAAGCGATATTTATGCTTCACGATTTGATGAAAATGTGGTGTACGCTTCCTTTGACAATCGTAAAAGAGATGACTTTAAACCCTATTTACTAAAGAGTACGGATAAAGGAAGATCATGGAACCCGATAACCAAAGGCTTTCCAGAAAATGGAACTATTCATACAATCGAGCAAGATCATATAAATAAAAACCTGCTTTTTGCAGGAACTGAATTTGGTGCATTCTTTTCATACAATAACGGAGAAAAATGGATCCAGCTTAAAGCTGGATTACCAACTATTGCCGTTAGAGATATGGTAATTCAGGAAAGAGAAAACGACCTGGTATTAGCAACTTTCGGCAGAGGATTTTATATTTTAGATGATTATTCTCCGCTAAGGGAAATCAATCCCACACTTGTTGAAAAGGAAGCTCACCTGTTTCCCGTTAAAGATGCATTAGTATATGTACAGACAAGCAAAAAATCCTCGCAGGGATCAACGTACTATACTGCACCAAATCCTGACTTTGGAGCGATATTTACCTACTATTTAAAAGAAGTTCCCAAAACAGATAAACAAATCCGGCAGGAAAAAGAAAAAGAGCTTTTTGAGGCAGGGAAACCTATTCCTCAGCCAAGCTGGACAGAGTTAGAAGAAGAAGCCAAAGAAATTGCTCCGTATCTAATCTTTACTATTAAAGATCAAGATGGTGTAGTGGTTAGAAAAATAAATAAAAAACCAGCAAAAGGGATAAACCGGGTAAACTGGGATTTACAATATGCATCTACTTACCCTATAAACCTTAAAAATGATAAATTTAATCCATTAAATAATGACCGGGGATTTTGGTTGGTATTACCGGGTGATTATTCAGTATCCGTTTCAATGTATAAAAAGGGTGAGATTGTTCCTTTAATCGACGAACAAAAGTTTACAGTTAAGCCCCTGAAAAATACTACATTGCCAGCACCAAATCGAGAAAAAATGGTTGAATTTAAACGCAATTTTGCGGAGCTTGGACGAGTTATGCAGGGCGCTATTGAACTTAATAAAGAATTATTAAATAAAGTTGCCCATTTGAAACAAGCTATTGTAACATCGCCTAATGCTTCACAAGAACTCTTATTTGATGCGGAAAGCATTGAAAAAGAACTGGATGAAATACGGTTTACTTTTGAAGGGAACCAGCCTAAAGCCAGCAGTGAAGAAATTCCTCCTGCTCCAGTTCCTTTAACCAGCAGATTGCAATATGTATATTGGGGACAATCCAATTCAACATCTGCCATTACACAAACCAGTAAAATGGGGTATCAAATTATTCAGGAGAAACTACCTGTATTAATTGAAAAACTTGAGGAAATCAATAATGTAAAAATCAAAAACCTGGAAAACAAATTAAACAAAGCGAACGTTCCCTATACTCCAGGCAGAATCTTAAAATTAAATTAATATGGATAAGCAAATCATACATTAATTCTTTGTTTGTAAAAAAACCGGGCTTGATAACCCGGTTTTTTATTTTGATAAACAGCATAAATTTATTGATAAACGAACATTTAAAAATAAACCCCCTGATTATTGAAGCGTATATAGCATAAAAAAGACATCGTAAAAAAACTTTTTAATTAAATTTTTATTAAATAAAAGTAGAGGTTATATAATCATGAAAAGAAAAATTGTATTAATTTTAGGTTTAGTCAGCATTGTAACTATCTGTATATCATGCTCAGTAACACAAAGGTGCCCAGCATATGCAGAAAACAATACAGTAATAGAACAAAATGGATAAATTTTATTTTGTAATTTTTTTTTTTTAGTTTTGAATTCACGCAAAAAGTTAAATTTTTTAACATCGAAACATTATGAAAAAAATCATTGTAGCAGTAGTATTGGCATTATTTGCTGTAGCAGTTCTAAGCTCTTGTAAAGGTCAGGACTGTCCTGCATATAGTCAAACAGACGTTGAACAAACGAACGTTAATGTATAGTAAGTAGTATTTATTCTAAAAGAATAATTTAAGTTACTACTTTTAACCTGTCTCAAATTTTTCTATTTTTACTTTTTTTGAGGCAGTTTTTTTATTTATGAACAAACGTTATAGATTTTTTTTCCTGTTTTTATTTATATTTTTTGGGACAATTCTTCCTGCCCAGGAGTTACCCGATGATATGCCCAAAATATTTTACAAAAACGAAAAAACGGCAGGTATTTATTTAAATAGTAACGGATGGGGATTAAGCTACAGATATGGTAGCCGAATAAACTATTTTGAGAAAAAAATTTACGACATCGACTTTTCCATCATAAAGCATGCGAAGGAAATAAAATCGACCTCTTCATTTTTAACCTCCGAATCATTCATTTTTGGGAAACTGAATCATGTTTTTGATTTAAGATTTGGCTACGGCAAACAAAATGAAATTTTTCCCAAAAAAAATCCTGGTTCAGTTGCTATAAGATATTTCTATTCTATTGGCCCGTCAATAGCATTACAAAAACCCATATATTACAAAATTTTAACTCCGGTAAACGATTCGGTTTATATTGAACGAGAAGAAAAATTTAATCCGGTCATTCACTCCTCTGGCGATATTAGAGGGAAAGCGTCTTTTTTTACCGGAATAGATGAAATAGGGATAATACCCGGAGCATTTATAAAAACCGGATTTAATGTTGAATTTAGCCAATCAGAAAATATCATTCATACATTGGAAGCAGGCTTTATGGTTCAGGCCTATTTAAAAAATCTTGACCTCATGGCTGTTGATGATAATCAACAATTTTTATTTGTTTTGTTTTTAAGCTATCGCTTTGGTAAAATTATAAATGCACAGGATATCTCTGAAGATTTTTATAAAAGAAGAAAGAAAAAATTTAAACTTTTTTAATGGCCTCACTTCATGTTTTAACATAGTAATACTTCAAAATTGTTATTAAACATTTTGTTCATTAAATTTTCCGGATATCGCTTATAAATATTATCCTTTAAGGGCTATAACCAGCATCCAAAAAATACCGAAAAACAAGTTATTTAGATTAATTTTTAACAATTTCTTGAAGAATTAGTTATTAATATATAATTTTGAAGTTAATTTTATAAACAAGTAAAAAATAAGAGATATGTCAAAAATAAAAGTAGCTATCAACGGATTTGGGCGAATTGGACGAAACGTATATAAAATTGCCCTGGAAAGAGATAATATTGAAATCGTAGGGATAAACGACTTAACCGATACCAAAACATTAGCCCATTTATTGAAATATGATTCAACGCAGGGAAAGTTTAACGGTACCGTATCATACAATGATGATTCGATTATTGTAGATGGCAAAAAAGTTAAGGTGTCTTCTGAAAAAAATCCAGCCAATATCCCATGGGCAGAAACTCCTGATGTAGTAATTGAATCTACAGGTATTTTCAGAAAAAAAGAAAGCGAAAAAGGGGGTTATGGCGATCATTTAAAAAATGGAGCTAAAAAAGTTATTTTAACCGTACCGGCCAAAGATCAAATTGACAATATGATTGTTTTGGGGGTTAATGATAAAGATATTCGTTCTGAAGATACATGTGTTTCAAATGCCTCATGTACAACAAACTGTCTTGCCCCTGTTGTAAAAGTTTTACATGATAAATTTGGTTTTGAGAGTGGTTTGATGACAACCATTCACTCCTATACCAATGACCAAAGGATTCTTGATGCTCCTCATTCCGATTTAAGAAGGGCTCGCTCAGCAGCAGTTTCACAAATTCCTACAACAACAGGTGCTGCAACAGCGGTAGGTAAAATTTTACCTGAGTTAAAAGGTAAAATTGATGGTATGGCTATTCGGGTTCCTACGCCAACAGGATCAATGATTGACCTGGTAGCAAATCTTAAAAAAGAGGTATCTAAAGAAGAAATAAATAAAGCAATGAAAGAAGCTGCCGAAGGGCCTATGAAAGGAATTCTTGAATATACCGAAGATCCTATTGTTTCGGTTGACATCATACACAATCCACATTCATCCATTTTTGATGCCTTAAGTACTATGGTAATTGGCAAAACCGTAAAGGTTATTTCATGGTACGATAATGAATGGGGCTACTCATGCCGTGTAGTTGACTTAATTGAAAAATTATAATATCCTCCCATAAAGGGAAAAGAGCCTAAGAATTTTTTCTTAGGCTTTTATTTTAAAAATACATTCCTAATACGTTTCAATCAACTCAAAGGGGACATTAATGAGGCTTTGATAATGTTTTCCTAATTCAAACACCGCTTCATCATCTTCTTCATAATACCAGTTAATTTGGCATTTTTTATCTTGCAAATGAAAATCCTGAATTAATTGAAAAAATTCAAGAATAAATTTCGACGACCCGCTGTTTATATATTCCAGTTGAATTTCTATGGTTGTTTCTTGTTGAGGATTTTTAAAATATTTTTCTATCCAATCAAACAATTTATTATAAAACTCTTCTGGGTTCTCGGGTATTGAGCGGCCTGTTATTTTTAATATCCCTGTATTGGGATCAAAATTAACGTAAGGTGTTTTAACTGTTTTTTCAATAACCAATTCTTTCATCATAATGAAGATATTTTATTGCACTTATTTGTTATTCATATCGTAAAGAAACGATTGGATCTAATTTTGATGCTTTTATTGCCGGGAATAAACCGGATATCAATCCAACGATAAAACAAAGCACCACACCGGAAAATATCCATATCCATGGGATTACAAATGCTCCACCAGTTATTAAAGATACAACATTTCCCATAACAATTCCTAAAATAATGCCAAAAAAACCACCTAATTGTCCTATAAGAACCGACTCATAAAGAAACTGGCGCCTTATAATCGAAGATTTTGCTCCAATCGCTTTTCTTATGCCTATTTCCCTGGTCCTTTCTGTAACAGAAACGAGCATAATATTCATTAACCCTATTGCTGCACCAAACAATGTAATAATTCCAATAATCGTAGCTGCTATGGTAACATATTTAATATTCTCTATCAATAAATTTGCCAGATTGTCACTCGTTTCAATAGAAAAATTATCTTCTTCGAAACTTCTCAAATTCCTAATCACTCTAAATATCCCTTGCGCTTCATTAATAGCGGCATCTAACAATTTTGAATCATGAGGTAAAACATCAATCTTAAAATTCATATTTGGCCGTGAAAAATATTGCCTAACACTTGTTATGGGCAGGATACACATTTTATCACCTGATGCACCAAAACTGGAACCTTTAGCTTTAAGTATGCCAATAACTTTATATTTATCGCTACCTATTCTTATTACACTTCCTACTGCCGAATCGTTAACAGCAAATAATTCTGTTGCGAGATTTTTTCCAATAACTACACTATGTGCATTCGATTGTATCTCGTTATAATTAAAATTACGCCCTCTTTCAATTTCATATCCTGCAGTAAACAAATAATTTTCATCAGCCCCAATTACACTTATATTCGGATTTGTTTTCTCCGATTTATATTTTACGGTAGCCATATCTGAGGCCCATGTAGATATTGAAATGAGTGCCGGAAAATTAAATGCTTCTTTAAATTTTTGAGCTTCACGATACGTAATACTTTCAAAACGTTTTACCCTTCCTCCCATGCTTACTCTACTATTACGATTAACAATAGAAAAAGTATTGGCTCCCATATTCCTAAACTCATTACTGATTGAACCTTTAATGGAATCAATAGCCGTTAATATGCCTACCAAAGCCATGATACCAAAAGCTATAATGAAAACTGTTAATATAGTACGCAATAAGTTTGACCGGATGGAACTTATCGCGATTTTTAAATTTTCCTTAAAAAGAAATCCCGATGATATCATAAGCCAAAAATAACACTTCTTATTTACATTTACTACCCGATGCATTCATAAACTTTAAGAATTTTAAACAAAATGTTTTTCCTGGAAAGGTTATCTTGTAGTTTAAAAATATTGGTGAAAAAGGAATATGTAACTAATCAGTGTGAACATACAAAATAATTGCTCACTGCTAAGACGGAAAGTCGCAAAGTTTAAAAATTTATTTATTGATATGTTAATATTATTAATTGATAGTACTGGATCAGTTATACTGTGAGCGGGCATAATCTGAGCTTTTATTTCTTATTCGTCATTGCGAATAAAATGAAGCAATCTCTTGATATTAAAACAGATTGCTTCGTCGTTCCTCCTCGCAATGACGTGGTAAAAAGTTCAGTTTATAACCATTTGTAGTATATAAGAAAAACTTATATGACCTTATATGCCTTATATGGTTCAAAACAAACGTTATTAACTGTCTATGTACCCAATTCATCTTTTTTCCCATTTCTTCGCGTCTTTGCGTCTACGCGGTAAAAATTTATGCGACTGAATAGTTACAGGAATATTAATGTTAAACCCTAATATTTTAAATTCTAATCTCTATCCAAATAAATTGACCTTATAAAATGAAATTTGTAATTTTACTGATATACATATTTTAAAAATATTAAAAAAATTAAATACATAACGTAAGTTTATGTACCTCATTTTTGATTATACAAAACCCGAATACTGTTTATTAAATTTCATTTATTATGTTTAAGGCAAAAACAAATTATGCAAAAATTGCATTTGACACGATTTTATTTTATGTTTCAACCGGACAAATTAGAAAAAATGACGAAAATAAAATTTCAGCCGATTTGAAATTAAAACGAGCCTGTGTAGTATCAATTTACGATTCAAACAATAACTTAAGAGGATGCATTGGGGATATGTTTCCTAAAAACAAATATTTATATGATGAAATTATTGAAAATGCCATAGCAGCAGCTTCAAAAGATAACCGATATAATCCCTTAAGTAAAGAGGAGTTAAATCAAATAAAAGTAACGGTTGATGTTTTATCTATGCCACAAAAAGTAGAAACTTTTAATGATATAAAACCACAAAAATATGGCTTATATGTAAAAGATAAAGGGGGAAGTAGCGGATTTGTAATGCCCGGAACTAAAGGAATAAAAACTACGGATCAACTCATAGAAGCGGCAAAAAAAGCTGCAGGATTAACAAATAAAGAGAATAAAGAATTAGAATTTATGTATTTTAAATCAGCACGTTACGAATAATCCTATGGAAAAAGCATACATGATTTATATTTATGGCAAAGTGCAAGGTGTTGGTTTTAGGTATAGCGCCTTACAAAAGGCAAATGAGCTATCCATTAAAGGATTTGTTCACAACAAATCCGATGGGTCGGTTTATATTGAAGCCGAAGGAAAAGCTGAAATTCTGGAAGAATTTTTAGTTTGGTGCCGACAAGGCCCTTCGTGGGCCAGAGTGGATGATATTAAATATGAAGAAATTCCTTTGTCGAACTATAAAAAATTTGTAATACGTTAAGTTTATGGAAGCATTATATTACACTAAAAAGGAAGATCAAAAAATTCAATGTGAATTGTGCCCGCACAATTGCATAATCAAAAATAAAGAAACAGGAATATGCAACGTACGAAAAAATACGGATGGAAAACTATTTTCGACAAACTACGGATTAGTTTCATCCATGGGTTTCGACCCGATAGAAAAAAAACCTTTATACCATTTTTATCCTGGTGAAGAAATACTTTCAATTGGTAGTTTAGGCTGTAATTTAAAATGCCAGTTTTGCCAAAACTGGCAGATTTCTCAAACATCGGTAGAAAATTTTCGTCGCGAAAGTGAAATATTTTCTCCCGAACAGATAGCTCAGATTGCTCAATCAAAACAATCCAATATAGGAGCTGCCTATACTTATAACGAACCCATCATATTTTACGAATTTATGCTGCACACCGCAGAAAAAGTAAAAGAAAATAACCAGCAAAATGTGATGGTTACCAATGGTTTTATTAATAGCAAACCCTTACATAATTTGCATCAGGTTATTGATGCTTATAGTGTTGACTTAAAAGCCTTTAATAATGATTTTTTTGTTAAATACACAAAATCACAACTTGAGCCGGTAAAACAGACGCTAATTAATATTGCTAATGCGGGCAAGCACCTGGAAATTACAAATTTGATAATTCCAACCTTAAACGATAACCCCGATGAATTTGAACAGATGGTAAAATGGATTGCCCAAAATACAGGGAAAACAACCGTACTCCATTTATCAAGATACTACCCAACTTATCAACTGAATATTGAAGCAACACCCATCAATACTTTAATTGAACTAAAAAAAATTGCAGAAAACTATTTATCTTATGTTTATTTGGGTAATATCAACCTTCCGGAAGGAAATAATACGTATTGCCCCGATTGCGGAGAACTTTTAATTTCGCGCAAGGGATATATGGTAAAAAAACATTCCCTAACGACTGATGGCAAGTGTTTAAAATGCGGAAAAACAATTTTTAAATATTATAAAGAATAGTGTTATGAGTATAAGAAAATCAGTAGTCGCCGGAAGATTTTATCCGGCCGCAAAAGATGAAATAATCCAACAAATTGAAGAAATTAAACAGAAAGAATATCCACAAATTAATTTAAGCTTAAAAGATAAAAAAATTATTGGAGGGGTTGTACCCCATGCCGGATATATGTTTTCAGCTTATCAGGCAGTACATTTTTTTGAGATACTAAAACAATCCAACAATAAGTACGACACAATTATTATCATTAATCCTAATCATACCGGTTTGGGGCATGAAATCGCATTTGACGATAACGAAGTATGGGAAACGCCTCTGGGAAAAGTAGATGTTGATATTGATTTTGGGCAAAAGTTAGGCATTACAATATCCGGTGTTGAGCAGCAAAATGAACATGCGGCAGAGGTGATGGTGCCTTTTTTACAACATTTTTTAGATTATCCGTTTAAAATTGCTCCCATAACGCTTTCGCATCAAACATTTAAAAATGCTAAATACCTGGCTGGAAGAATTAAAGATGTTGCAGATTTAACCCACCAAAAAATTTTAATTATTGCATCATCAGACTTCTCTCATTTTCTAACACCCGAACAAGGAAAAGAAAGAGATGCTTATGTTATTGAAAATATTTTAAATTTAAACTCAGTAGCTGTAGAAAAAGTTATTAAAGAAAAAAATATCTCGGTATGCGGTTATGGCCCAATAATGACTCTTATGGAATATGCCAAACTTGTTGCAAAAAATCCAAAAGTTAATTTATTAAGAACAGGCCATTCGGGAGAAATTATCCCATCCGGCGAAGTGGTTGATTATGTATCTATCTTATTCTCAGCTTAAGTTTTATTTTTTTTATTATTTTAGAGCCTGCTAAAAACAAATAGATGATACAGAAACTGATTCAGTGGCTCGAATCACATATGCAAAGCTGCTTTTATAAAAAATCTTTTGGGGTAGAATGCCCGGGTTGTGGAATGCAACGTTCATTTATAGAATTATTAAAAGGTAATTTTACAGAAAGCCTGGTACAATTTTCTGCTCTTATTCCTACAATTATTTAATTTAGCTCCATGGATTTGAAAGAACGAATGAAAGGTTTTGAAGTACTGGGAAATTTTTTAAGGGAATTCCCTCGTGGAGATGATAAGCAA
>JASGMZ010000064.1 GCA_030156305.1 Bacteroidales bacterium
GCCATTGAGGTTTCAAAAAACAAAGTTGACAGAAAACCGATTAAAAAACATGGAATTCCTCCATTTTAAAATTTTTGTGTTATGGTAGCAAAATCAAAACCTGATAAAAAAGAAACAGCTTCACAAAGCAAAGAAGAAATGCAAAAGATGAGATTTAAAACTTTTGTTGTCGATGGAGATAAATACCGCACCCTGTTAACAGAAAAATTTAAGAACAGAAAAAAATGGGAATATCCAGACGAACGAAAGATTTATTCTGAAATTCCGGGAACAGTAATTAAAATTCATGTTGTAGAAGGACAAAAAGTGAAAGAAGGTGATTTAATGATGATACTGGAAGCCATGAAAATGAAGAATAAAATCTTATTTACCTCCGGTGGAGTTGTTAAAAAGATTCATATAAAAGAATCAGAAAAAATTCCCAAAGGGAAATTAATTATGGAATTGGAATAAAATTATGTCTATAAATCCGGAGTTATTTGTTCCGGATTTTTTATAACCACTCAGCCCATATAAAATAATGGCTAAATTCGGTTTTTAAATCTACTTCTTCTCTAAAAAAACCATATACAGCTGATCCACTTCCTGACATAGAGGCATAAACAGCTCCTGAATGGTATAATTGCTCTTTTATTTTTTTTATTTCGGGATATTCATTGAAAATTACTTTTTCAAAATCGTTTTTTATATTATCCTTCCAGGTTCCAATAGGTTGATTAATTTGTTTTGTTAATTTTTTGGATGCTTGTTGTGGTTTTATTTTTTGGTAAGCTGCGGTTGTGTTAACCTGTATAAATGGGTACACTAAAACAAGGAAGTATCCTCTTAAATCAATGTTTACTGGAAATAAAACATTTCCTTTCCCGGTAGCAAATGATGGCTTATTTAGTATAAAAAACGGACAATCACTACCTGTTTCTTCAGCAATTTTCAATAGTATTTCATTCGAAAGATTTAATTTCATCATGGAGTTTAACATTTTTAAAGTAAAAGCAGCATCAGATGAGCCACCTCCTAAACCGGCTCCAACAGGAATATTTTTATGCAGATGTATATGTACAGGGGGTAGTGTGTAATGGTTTTTTAATAAATGATGAGCTTTAATACAAATGTTATGATCTTGATTCCCTTTATCAATCGAAATCCCGGTAGTATTAAATAAAAAGCCGTTCCTGACTGCCGTCAGGCAAGTTTTTGAAATATTTATTTCTAAAACATCAGATAATTTTATGGGGTAAAAAATGCTTTCGATCGTATGAAATCCATCTTTGCGTTTTTCTGTAATGTTTAAACCGATATTAATTTTTGCATTTGGGAAATTGATCATCAGATTAAAAATTTAAAGATTTTATCATACAAATTTAGCTTATTACTGATAATCATCATAACAAAAATTTAATTAACAATTGTTAATAACTAACGTTAAAAAAAGACGAAAATAAAAAGGGATGTTACTATGAAAAATAAATGGGGTATGCTTACCTTTGATTCCTGAAAAAATTAAAATAAAAATGGCCGGAAATACGAAAAATTTTTCGCAATCTAAACAAATCGCGCAAAGTATTGATTATGGTAAATTACCACCACAGGCATTAGATCTTGAAGAGGCTGTGCTGGGAGCAATTATGCTTGAAAAAGATGCTATTATTGCCGTAATGGATATTATTAGTCCGGATTGTTTTTATAAAGATGCCCATAAAAAAATTTTTAAAGCGGTTTTAGATTTGTCGCAAGAGTTACAGCCAATTGATATTTTAACTGTAACCGAAGAATTGCGAAAAAGAGACGAGCTTGACGAAGTGGGAGGGCCTTTTTTCCTTACTCAACTAACCAGTAAGGTTGCATCGGCTGCACATATTGAGTATCATGCCCGTATTATTGCCCAAAAATATATTCAACGTGAATTGATTCGTGTTTCTTCCCAAATCCAGAATAAAGCTTATGATGACTCGATTGATGTGAATGACTTAATTGATTTTTCCGAGTCGGAGCTTTTTAAAGTGGCCGAAGGAAATATTAAGAAAGAAACATCCAAAATTGGGGTGGTTATTCAGGAAGCCATTAGCCAGATTGAAGAAGCAGCAAAACGAGAAGATGGTTTAAGTGGTGTTCCTTCGGGTTATACCAAATTAGACCGAGTAACTTCAGGATGGCAAAAGTCTGATTTGGTTATCATTGCCGCACGCCCTTCCATGGGTAAAACCGCTTTTGTTTTATCAATGACTCGAAATATGGCCGTTGAACATCAAAAAGGGGTAGCTATTTTTTCTTTGGAGATGTCATCGGTACAACTCGTAAATCGTTTAATTGTAAGTGAAACTGAATTATCGTCCAATAAAATTAAAAATGGAAGACTTGAACCCTACGAATGGGAGCAGCTTGAATATAAAATTAAAAAATTGGTTGATGCACCAATTTATATTGATGATACTCCCGCAATATCGGTTTTTGAGTTAAGAGCAAAATGCCGACGATTAATGAGCCAACAGCAGATCGATGTTATTATTATAGATTATTTGCAGCTTATGGCCGGCCCTACAGAAACCCGAGGAAACCGCGAACAGGAAGTGAGTATGATTTCCCGATCGTTAAAAGGAATTGCCAAAGAATTAAATGTACCTATTATTGCCTTATCGCAGTTGAATCGATCGGTTGAGATGCGTTCAGGTTCTAAACGTCCACAATTGTCTGATTTGCGTGAATCAGGAGCTATTGAGCAAGATGCCGATATGGTAATGTTTATTCACAGGCCTGAAAAATATGGATTTATTGAAGATGAAGAAGGAAACTCTCTACGTGGTATTGCTGAAATTATTTTGGCAAAACACCGTAATGGTGCTTTAGCCGATGTTAAGCTAAGATTCAGAGATGAATTAGCTAAATTTGAAGACCTTGAAGATGAACTGATTGGAGATTTACCGTTAGAAAATGATATGAATGGCGGGGCTATTACGTTTGGTTCCAAGATGAATGAAGAGGATAAATCTAAACAAAATAAAAAAGACGATTCTTTTGATCTCGGTAGTAATACCAATTTCGACAATGATGTTCCGTTCTAAATTTTTTATAGTATATTCTGTAATTCTTTTAACGAAGTTATTTCATGGGTAATATCTTCGGAATGTTTTTTTCCTAGTGGATTAAAATATACCTGATCGAGTCCAAATTTTTTGGCGCCAATAATATCGGTGTCTATATCATCACCAATCATAACACTTTCTTTTTTTCTTGCATTTACACTCTTTAAGGCATGCTCAAAAATTTTGGCGTTAGGCTTTTGTGCTCCTGCATTTTCTGATGTAAAAATTTTTTTAAAAAATGTATCCAGCTTGCTGTTTTTTAGTTTAGTGAATTGTACTTCGTTAAAACCATTGGTAATAATATACAGGTTATATTTATTCTTCAGATATTCTAAGGTCTCATAAGTTCCTGGGAAAAGTCTTTTTTTGGTTGGGCTTATTTCAATATAATCCTGTCCAATTATTTTTGCTAAACCTTCATCTTTAACGCCAAACTCTTCCAGGGTAAGTGCGAATCGTTTAAAAGCCAACACCGATTTTTTGATCTTCCCATCACGGTATATCTTCCATAAACGCTCATTATGCTTTACATATGTATGGTAAAAATTATCAAACTTGTTAAAAATTTTGTGTAACTCATGTTTTTCATAAATGTCCTGAAAAGTTTCTTTTGCATTACTGTCAAAATCCCACAAGGTACGGTCAAGATCAAAATAGATGTGTTTATATTTTTTCATTGCAAAATATTCATTAAAAGTAAGCGTACAAAGTTAAAATAATTTATAAGAAGGCAGAATGCTGAAAATATGTTTTAGATTATTAAAATTACAGTTAAATTATGTATTTTTAATTGCTTAAAATTATTAATTATGTTGTTATGAAAAATCCTACTCTTGTCTATTTACTCCCAATATGTTGCTTTTTAGTTTTGTTTGGATCTTGTAAAAATTCGGGTGAAAAAGGAACATATGTAAAAAAACTTGAAAGTAATAAAGAATCAATTGCTGTAGGTGTTTATAAACCAAATGAAAACGATGTTATTTATACTCAGGAAATCTTTGAAACCTTAAAGATTGATGGCGGAATTGTTGCTGTTAGTTTAAATCATGATGATATTAAACGTTCGAAACTTGAAAATATTGATGTATTGATATTTCCTGAATTTAGAAACTGTAATAAGATTGAAGTAGACGATGAAATGGCAGAAATTATAAGAAAATTTACGGTAGAAAAAGGGAAAGGAGTCGTATGCATAGGTAATAGCGGCAAGATATTTTCCTTAAATAATAGAAATAAAGAATTAAACTTAGTTCCTGTAAAATTTATAGAGCAACAGCCGGGAGAAACGCTTAAAGGTATTATGAAATTTGAATTAACCGAAAAAGGAGAAAAAATATTTACTGAATTAAGAAATACTCAAAATTTGTTTATTGATTTTCAAAGTGGGCCTATGATTGATTTAGAAAGTAATAAAGAACAATTGAAAGGTTTGGTTGGAAAAAAATCAAATAGCCCAGTTGGGATTCCATTTTTTGTTACCTTTCCTTCGGGTAAAGGTAGAATATTTATGGCTACAGTACATCCAGAAATTACAGCAGGTATGCGGTGGATGGTGCCGAGAATGGTTCGGTGGGTTATTGGCCGTGATTTGGTTTCGTATGATAAAAATGTGGTACGCCCGGAATTTTTTAAACAGGAAATTCTTATTGACGAAAATTACCGTAAGGAAATTGATGAATTAAATGATTTATTAATCCAGGGAGATAAAGATCAAAAAATAAAAGCAATGGATAAGCTGTTAAACTCTTATCCATGGATGGCTGCTGAAAAAGTGAAAGAACTTTTATCAGATCCCAATGAAAAAGTTCGTTTAAAAGCTGCTGAATATTTAACAAAAATTGGATATACCATAGCTATTGCTGATCTTAAAAAAACTGTTAAGAATGAACGAAAACGTAAAGTCAAAGAGCAGTTACTTGCCTATGAGAATGCAATGTGTAATATGATTGAACATTAAGTAGTGCATCTTAGAAAACGCCAGTTTTTTAGTGGCGTAATAAAAAACGTCAAGAACAAGGCTTGCGAAGAATTGGCAACCAGGAGTTTACTGATGTAAATGACTAATTGCCAATGCGAGCGTAACGCAGTTATTGACGTTTTCTTATAGCCACTATTTAGCCAGAAATTTTATATTTTTTTACCAATACTTTGATATACAGTTATTAAATCGTAAATTTAGGTTTGTTCAATTATTTTTTATAATATCGCCGTTTAAAATTTTGATGAATGATTAGGCAAATATTTTTCATTACGTTTATACTGATTTTACATTGGGATTTTTTGGTTTATAATGGAAACTATTCTGTTCAAAAGCAAGAACCTGTATTTGCTGATTTTTCTACATGGAAAGAAACATTGATTAATTCTTCTTCTATTTCAGAGCCAGCCATAAATTTAGCCCTCAATGGGTTTTTCGAATTAAGGGATAGAAATTTGCTTATTAATGATTCACTAATTACCATTATCGATTTTAGTCTTCCGTCTACTCAAAAAAGATTGTATATTTTAGATATTAAAAATCAAAAACTACTTAATAAAACACTGGTTGCCCATGGAATGAATACCGGAAGTTTACTGGCAGAATTTTTTTCCAACGAACCAGAATCGCTCAAAAGTAGTTTAGGTTTATATATCACGCAAGAAACCTATTTTGGTAATCATGGCTATTCATTAAGAATAAAAGGGGTAAGTAAAGGTATAAACGATAATGCTGAAGAAAGAGCTCTTGTTATTCATGGTGCCGAATATGTCAGTCATGATTTTATTGAAACATATGGACGCATTGGCAGAAGCTTTGGGTGTCCGGCATTGCCTATTGATGAAACCAATGAAATTATTGATCTAATTAAAAATGGCTCTTGTTTGTATATATATCATCCATCCATTATTCCTATATCTCCATCCGTTCTGGAAAAATTTGATTAATCTCTTTTCGATCCAGATCATAAATATCATCGAAAAATTCAAAATCGGATTGACTATCTGCAGAACAAGTGATATATTGAATATGTATATCCATTTTTTGTGGTAAGTCAATAATATGATGTTCTTTTGCACTGATTAAAGTACTGAAATCAGTTTTATTTTGAGAAAAATTCTTGTCGATTAAATATTGTGCCAGTTTTTCCGGGTTTTGGAGTCGTATGCATCCATGCGAGTAAGTTCTGTTTTGGTTCTTAAATAAACTTTTGGCAGGTGTGTCGTGCAGATAAATGCTATACTTGTTAGGAAATAAAAATTTAACCTGGCCCAGTGCATTATACGAGCTGTTTATTTGTCTTACCCAATACTGGTTTCCTAACGGGTCAGGTTTCGACCAGTCGATAATCGAATCAGGCACCCTTTCTTCATTATTATTAATGATAAAATATCCGTTGCGCGATAGATAACTTGAATCTTTTCTGATTTTATAAATCATTTCTTTATTCACAATACTTTTGGGTACGGTCCAGTAAGGATTGGCAATAACTTTTTCCAGGCTGCCCGAAAAACTTGGGGTGGGTGTATGTTTTTTGCCTACAATTACATTAAAAACTTGCTTAATCTGATTTGATTCAATAACCCGAAGTTTAAATTCGGGAATATTTACAAATAAATAACTGTCACCAGAATGATTTAATTTTCTTAGCCTGTTTAAATTTAAACAGGCCTGGAAATATTTCTGTTCCAGGAGCGATACCAGTTTTTCGTGTGTAGCATGATTCAAAATCGAATCGTGAGGCAAATTATATCGATCTTGTAATTTATAGAGAACATTCGATTTTTTGTTGATGTTGTTAAATTCGGGTAATTCACTAATTCCAGCATAAAAGAGGCTTTTGGCAAGTACCTTGTCGTCAATAAATGATGGGGTAGTATATTTTATCGATAAATTCATATCAATAAAATAAAACATTGAGTGCATAATATTTTTATATTGTACTATTTGCGGTTGTACAGACTTAATTTTTTGTTGAAGATTTTTTTGCTCTATTGCTTCGTTTAAAAGATAAGGTAGGCCTTTTACAAATGATTGGTTAATGGCCGAGTCCGTTTTTATAATTCCCTGATGTAAGAAAATTAATATTTTCAGAGCAGCAAAAGTGGTGTTTATTTCAAATTGAGCCCAATCGGCCTGTGATATTTTAGTATTGAGTTGATTTATTTTTTGATGGAATGATTTTATATCCTCTAAATAAAAATAATCGAATGGAAAACCATAATATTTTGCACTATCTAACAGATTGTAGATGATGTTGAAATGGGCCGTAGGTTTAAAATTTTTTATCCATGCCGGTTCAAAATTTCTTAGCTGATAAAATTCTATTAATAAGCTATTTACCTGTTCATCGATATTTTTGATGGACACACTGTCATTAGCTGTTACTTGAGTACTTGCTTGTGAAGAAATAAGTTCTGCCAACCGGTAATTGTTTTCAACAGGATAAGGACGATGGTAACTTACCATTAAAAGTAAAAACAGAAGCAGCAGTAAATTCCGAATCCCTGTAAAAAAGAATTTTTTAAATCTTTTTTCTTCGGGGAAATAAAAATTTAATAATTGATCTTCCGTTTTCATTTTTAAGAGCCTTTATTTAATTGTACGGTTAAATTTTTAAAAAGAATTATTTTTTAGATGAACTACCCAAATATTTTGATAAACATTGTTGAAATGTAAACAAGTGATTCTTTTAATATTAAATAGCTGATAATCAAGTTTTTTTGTTTGTTGTTTTGTGATAGATTGGGTGTTTTAAGCGTAATTTTAAGGTTGAATAAAAATGATAAGACTTCAACCGATAAAATAATTATTTACTTTATGTTAAAATATTTCTTTCTATAAAAAATAAGTTGTTACACCCTTTATTTTATCATTAATTAATATATTTGGTATTATTTGGTTTTAATTATTAATCAAAGGTTATGGCCCAAAATCCAACTTTTATCCAGTTTTTACTTTTATTATCACTTTTATATCAATACACAATCTTTTATCGGGTAAAAAAGAAACCTGAAAAACTAATTCATGGTTATGTTAAATCGGGATTTAAAGAAGTAAAAGATGCGTTTATCAACAATTTTACGGAACGTGGAGAATATGGAGCTGCATGTGCTATCTATTATAAAGGTAAAAAAGTAGTTGACCTTTGGGGAGGATATAAAAATTCAATAACCAAAGAACCATGGGAAGAAGATACTAAAGTTAACGTTTTCACCACAACCAAAGGGTTGGCTGCTATGTCGCCGGCCATTGCCCATTCAAAAGGGTGGCTCGGGTACAATAAAAAAGTTTTAACTTATTGGCCCGAATTTGCTCAAAAAGGTAAAGAGGATATTACAATAAATCATTTTTTATGAAAAGTTTTTATAAATATTTATCTGTAATTATTTTAACATTTATCCTTTATGGAAATACGTTATTTCATGATTATGCGGTGGATGATGCACTTGTTATTACTGAAAATGAATATACATTAAGCGGGTTTGAAGGGATTGATGATTTATTTTCGGAAGAGTTTTTTAATGGTTTCTTCGATCAGAAAAATAAGAAGCTAGTTGCAGGAGGCAGATACCGTCCATTATCAATGGTTACCTTTGCTGTTGAGTGGCAATTGATTATGGGAACACCCTTTGATGGAATTAATCATTTACTGTTGGAACGTAAGATGAATCAACAAGCGAATCCCAATTTTATTTTACCTTCCCAAAAGTTATTAAAGAACCTAACGGTAACGATACATATTGAAAACGACCAGTTAAGAAAGCAACAGCAAAAAGCGATGCTGGAAAATGCAGAAGCCTTAAATCTACAAGAAAAAAATATAATCCTCCGTAATTTAGAAAGGATGCATAACCGGAGGCCGATAGTTTTATTTGTAAGTCATTTTATTAATGTTTTGCTTTATGCGTTAACAGGCGTGCTTTTATTATATATTTTTACGTTAATTTTCCATCGATATAAATCCGAAAAATGGTTTTTATCTTTACCCTTGGTTGCAACATTGCTTTTTGTTTTACATCCAATTCATACCGAAGTGGTTGCTAATATTAAAGGGCGTGACGAAATTTTGTCACTCCTGGGTGCACTTTTAGCCGTATTATTTTCCTGGAAATATATCCAAAAGCATAAGGTACGCTATTTAATATTTAGTTTCATAGCATTTCTGGCAGGATTATTTTCAAAAGAAGTGGCTGTTACTTTTTTAGTAATTATTCCTTTGAGTATATATTTTTTTAAGACTATAAAAGTAAAACCTAAAACGTATTTTATAATTCTTGTTCCCCTTGTATTAGGAACCATAATTTATTTTTATGTTCGCCATACTGTTATTGGAGAGATGAAATTCGAACCGAGTAATGAATTAATGAACAATTCGTTTTTAGGCATGAGCTTTAACGAAAAATATGCTACCATTTTTTATACATTGCTGCTTTATATTAAATTATTATTTTTCCCTCATCCGCTTACGTATGATTATTATCCTTATCATATTCCTATTATGAGCTGGTCACATATTTGGCCGATAGTTTCGCTTATGCTTCACTTTGCATTAATAATTTATGCTCTCCTCGGAATAAAGAAGAAAAAACTTATTTCATTTGGTATTTTGTTTTATATCATTGTTTTATCCCCTATGTCTAATATTTTATTTCCGATAGGAGTGTTTATGAATGAGCGGTTTGTATATGCTGCCTCTATCGGATTTGTCATAATTTTGGCCTATTTAATAACACAAAAACTTCCTATTTGGATTAAAAACCAATCGGTAATTGTAGGTTTGTTAGTGGTGATTTTTTCATTATATACGATTAAAACTATTAGCCGGAACAGGGCATGGAAAAATGATTTTATTTTATTTACTACAGATGTTAAAACATCAGTGAATAGTGCAAAAAGTAATACATCTGCAGGAGGGAAACTGATAGAAGAGGCAGTTAAGCCTGAAAACAAAATAAAGCGGGAGGAATATCTAAATCAGGCCATTGGTTATTTGCACAAAGCCATTGAAATTCATCCGGAATATATTGATGCTCTTTTGTTAATGGGTAATGCTCAATGGGAGTTGTATCAAAATATAGATAGTGTTTTTACATACTATCAGAAAATTTTAGAACATAATCCTACTTATACGCGTGTTTATAACAATATTTTTGATACAAAAATTAATAACATTTTTGATGACCCTGAGAGGGTAGATAGAAATTTAAAGCTGCTACACCAATTGGAAAAGTATCATCCAGGACATGAAGATGTAAATTATTATCTTGGACATATCTACGGGCGTTATAAGAATGATCTACAAAAATCATTAGAATACCTTAAAAAAACTGCAAAGATAAATCCCAATAAGATTGAAGTTTATGAAGATTTGGGTGTTGTTTACGGAATATCCGGAAATTATACCGAATCGGTTAAAGCATTAGCTAAAGCCGTTCTGTTAGATAAGAAAGACCCGGTATTGAGAATCAATTTAGCCATGTCGTATTTAAAATTAGGAGAGAACAAAAAAGCAAAGCAAGTGATGGATGAAGCTTATAAACTGGATTTTGAGCCTAAAGATGCTTCTGCTTTGGTTAATCTTGGTTATCTTTATCAAAATTTTGGAGAACAAGAAAAAATGAAATCGTGTTTTGTAAAGGCCCGGAATTTAAATCCTGGTTTGTTTAATTAATATGGTTGCTAACCAGAAAATACTAGTGGTATTACCAGCGTTTAATGCCGAAAAGACATTGGAAAAAACGTATCGCGAAATTCCTTTCGACATTGTTGATGAGGTGCTTTTGGTCGATGATATGAGTCAGGACCATACTGTACAGAAAGCAAAAGAACTGGGTATAAAACACATTGTTATACACGATAAAAATCAGGGTTATGGAGCTAACCAGAAAACCTGCTACCGCGAAGCTATTAAGCGGGATGCTGATATTATTGTTATGCTACATCCCGATTATCAGTATACCCCAAAACTAATTCCTTCTATGGTACAAATTATTGCCCAACATATTTACCCTGTAGTTCTTGGTTCTCGTATTTTAGGCCGTGGAGCATTAAAAGGAGGTATGCCTGTATATAAATACATTTTTAACCGGATGCTTACCTTTATTCAGAATATTTTAATGGGCGCCAAACTTTCTGAATATCATACCGGATACAGAGCATTTAGCAGGAAGGTGTTGGAAACCATAAATTTCGAAGCCAATTCCAATAACTTTGTTTTTGATAATCAGATGTTGGCACAGATTCATTTTGCCGGCTTCGAAATAGCAGAAATAACCTGTCCCACAAAGTACGATAAAGATTCATCATCCATTAATTTTACCCAAAGCATAAAATATGGTTTGGGTGTATTAAAAACTTCTTTTCAATATTTTATGGAGAAATCAGGAATTTATCATTTTAAAATTTTTCATTAAATTTAACAGTTACCAGTTTTTTTTCTGATTTTTGTACCGATATTTTTGAATGATTAAAAAAGCAGAGGATGAATAGGATTGTATTTATTGTGTTATGTTTTGTTCTTTTTAGCATAAACAGTTATGCTCAACATTTGAATAAAATTGGAAAAATTGAAGTTGAGGTTATTTCATCCTTAAAGCCTTATCGTATTGATTATGTTGCACAGAAAATTTACACTGACTCCTTAACCTTTAAAGGAAATACCTGGTATGCCATTGAAACTGGTTTTTTAACCTCACTGGAGTTGGCAAATAATGAAAAAGATAAGATTTTTTGTTATGATCAAAATGGCCAATTAAAAGCTACTATTTTATCTAATCGAGTGATTAACCTGAAAGTTTCTAAAAAAGGGAATTCCATTGCCTGGTACGATAGTGAGCATATAATAAAGTTAAACCTTAACACTTTTGCGTTAGATACCTTACAAGGATCTTTTGTCTATGCTTTTGTGAAACAAGATAAATTTATCTATTATGATCCTGAACAAAAGGAAATTTTTTTTGATCAACAAAAGATCTCTCTATCGGATTCCCCTGTGCAATTTGTAGAATTTGATTCTAAAATTCTCGTTTGCACAAAAAAATATCTTTATGAACTGAACCATCAGGAGTTGATTGCTGTCTATTCGTTTAAAGGTGTTTTTTTCGATTTAAAAATTATTGATGATGAACTTTTTTTCGTAGAAAAAATTGAAAAACGAAGGAAAACGGTGTTCAATCTTTATAAAACCAGTGATCTAAAACAATTTTATTTGGCAGATAAAATGGAAATGGAATAATACAGGTTAAAAACGCAAGGATAAGCAGCTTAACCCACCATCCATTTTCTGAAATTCCGATACCTCGAGTTCAATGGTTTTATATCCCAGGTTCTCGATGGCTGCTTTGGTTTTAGGAAATCCGGCAGGGACTAAAACACAATCATTAATTCGTAATGCATTGGCTGCATATTCCTCATCTGGCCCTACAATTATCTGATGGTAACTGCTTAAATCTTTTGCTGAGCAAAATGATTGGTGTAGAATAATATTGTTGTCACCTAAATAATTAACACCTGTTTTAAAATGCAGCATATTGCATACCGGAATGGTATAAACATCATAATGATAACTTTTTAAGATTTTGCTTAACTGTTTTGCTCCTGCTAAATTTGTCCTGCCTGACAGCCCGATATAAAATTTATGATCAGCCTGCATAATATCACCACCGTCAAGCGTACCGGGTTTTTCTATGTAGTGTAATTTAAGTAAGGGTTTTAAAATTTCTTCTATGGCTTCTGTTTCGCCCAATCTTGATTTATCTCCCGGCCGGGTAATGACACCAAAATCTTTGGTAACCACAGCTGTATCTTCCACAAAACAGGAATCAGGATAGTTGGGGTCAGCTTCTAAAATAGTTAATTCTAATCCACACTTAATCAGTGCTTCGCAGTAT
>JASGMZ010000065.1 GCA_030156305.1 Bacteroidales bacterium
AATAGAGCCAAAATCATTAAATTTAAAACCTGTTGTTTTTATAAAATGAACCGAGCCATGACAAAATTTTTGACACACACGACAATGATTAAAATGGAGTAAGAATTGTTCGTATCCCAAATGTAACTTATCATGGCGAGCTCCATCTGACCATTAAAATAAAAATTATAAACAGATGAAAATGGCGTTGTTTTTGATGTAAATTTAATATGAATATTATACGTAATAAATATTTTCTCGCCTTCCTGGTTTCGTTGTGTATAGCTATTATTTTTAATTTCAATATCCGTAATAGAGCAAATGAAACCAAAGAGCTTAAAGATTTTCAAGCGAAAGTATCCAGTAAATTAGAGAAAACAGAGCAATATCTTGATTTGTTAACTGAAGAAATTAAAACCCGAAGTTTTAAAGATTTAATGGCTTCGGCTGATTTAGTTCCTCCCAATTTTTTTGAACAGGAAGGTGTCGTTTTTTTGGGGTATGTGAATGATACACTGCAATATTGGTCGGATAACTTAGTGCCGGTAGAAAATATTAAGCCACCAAAGAAAATGTTTAACAACCTGGTGCAACTTGATAATGGATGGTATATTTCAAAACACAAACAAGTTGACGATTTTAAGATCTTTGGCTTACTATTAATAAAAAACCAGTATTCTTATTCTAACAATTTTATTCATAATGACTTTCATGCATCTTATGATTTATCTTCAGATTTTGAGATAACTGATAATCCGGATGATGGATATGCAATAAACGACAATGATGGCAATTATTTGTTTTCTTTAACTTTAAACTCAAATTTAGGGTATCAAAATACCTATATTAATTTAGCTTTTGTGTTTTATTTATTTGCTTTGCTCTTTTTCTTTGGTTTTACTTCTTCATTAATTGTTAAAATTCGTTCTCCCTTAAAGAGACGCATGGTTATATTTCTTGTATCGGGAATTCTAATTGGAATCAGGTTTTTGATGCTAACCTATAAATTCCCTTCTGTGTTTAATCATTTGGAACTTTTCCAACCTCACCAATTTGCCATCTCCTGGCTTATACCTTCATTAGGAGATTTGCTTTTGCATGCCGTTATTTTATTATTTATTATCTGGTTAGCTTATAAAGAAACTACGATAAAATTTTCTCAGAGTAAATTTTCAAAGTATGTATATCTTATTATATCTATTCTTATAACATATGGGTTTTTCCTTTTGGAACACTTTTTATTTAAAAGTCTTATTTTACATTCAAGTATTTCTTTTGATGTATATCAGTTTTTTGATCTGTCCATTTATAGCCTTATAGGATTTGTAATTATTGTTTTACTTTCGTTTAGTTTATTCTTACTCATCGATTGTTTTGCCCGTAATTTACAAAATCATTTTAGCATCAAATCTATTGCTATTTTTTTCTTTCCATTTATCATTTTTTTGTCTCTGTTCCTTCCTTTTTTAGATTTTAAGTTTGAAATTTTTTCTATTGTATTTTTCGCTTTCTTTTACTTTTTTATTGTTTATATCCGGATAAAAAAACGGGTATTTTCGTATGCCATTAAAATGTTTTTATTGTTACTTTTTGCGGTATATACAGTAACATTTATAACTATTGTTAGTCGGCAAAAAGACCGGGAAACCCGAAAGGTTTTGGTAGTAAACTTAGCGAATGAACACGACCAGGTGGCTGAAATGCTTTTGGAAAGTTTGGAAACCGAAATTTTAAAGGATACGGTTATTCGTGATTTGCTAACCTGGCATATACAAAACGAAGGTGCCATTTTAGAGTATCTGCAAATGAATTATTTTAGCGGATATTTCCGAAAATACGACCTTCAAATTTCGGTATGTAATCCCAATGATGAATTAACTGTTAATTACGAAAACAGCACCGAAATCGTTCATTGTTATTCTTTTTTTGAAGATTTAATAAAAATAGAAGGGAATAAACTAAAAGGAAGCAACTTTTATTTTCTCGACAATTTAAACGGACGTATAAGTTATTTTGGAAAATTAGTGTATAATAAACCGGAATGGAATAGTGAAGTTTCCTTATTTATTGCTTTAGATTCTAAATTAATCAGCCAGGAGTTGGGCTATCCTGAATTATTGCTCGATCAAAAAATGAGTCGTTCGTCCATATTGGCCAATTATTCGTACGCTAAATATAAAGACAATCAATTAATTACCCGCTCTGGTGAATATTCATATCAATTAACCTGCCCTAAAGAGTGGATGTCCAATAAAGAATTTTATTTTACCAGCGATAATAACTTCGAGCATTTAATTTATAAAATCGATGATGAAACCAGTATTGTAATCAGTGATACTAAAGTTACTTTTATTGATACGCTGGCATCGTTCTCCTATATTTTTGTGTTTTATTATATTCTTTATACCCTTAGTTTTTTTATTATAAGATTTCCGCATAACGTACAAAATTTCCGTTATGATTTTAAAAACAAAATAAAAGTTTCTATGATAGGCTTGCTTTTCTTATCCTTAATTTTAGTAGGGTCAGGCACACTGGTTTATAATTTTAAGCAATTTGAACGGAACCTGTACGAGAGTATTGGTGAAAAATTACAATCGGTATTGGTAGAAATGGAACATAAACTGGGCGGAGAGTATGAGTTAGATGAAGACTATACGGATTATTTAACGTACCTTTTAAATAAATTTTCCAGTGTATTTTATATTGATATTAATTTATATGATACAAATGGAAATCTTTTAGCTTCTTCACGCCCACAAATTTTTGAAAAGGGTTTAATGGGTAAGAAGATGAATGTTGATGCTTATCGCAGTATGGTTATTCAAAAAATGGGTAAATATATCCATAAAGAACATATTGGTGAATTAACCTATTATTCAGCCTATGTACCTTTTGTAAATGATAACAACGAATTATTGGCCTATTTAAATTTACCTTATTTTACCAAACAAAGCGCTTTGCGCAAAGAGATTTTTACCATTGTCGTTGCTGTTGTAAATATTTATTTCTTTCTAATTTTATTATCGATAATTATTGCCATTTTTGTTTCCAATAATATTACCAAACCCTTACAGCTGATTCAGGAAAGATTCCGTGCTATTGATTTGGGTAAAAAAAATGAACCCATCCAATATGAGAGTCAGGATGAAATTGGCAGTTTAATTAAAGAATATAACCGGATGGTGAGTGAGCTAACCGAAAATGCCGAGAAACTGGCAAAATCGGAGCGCGAATCGGCATGGCGCGAAATGGCCAAACAAATAGCTCACGAAATTAAAAATCCTCTCACTCCGATGAAATTGTCGGTTCAGTACTTACAAAAAGCATGGAAAGAAAAAAATCCCGATTTTGACCAACGGATCGAACGATTCTCTAATTCGTTAATTAGCCAAATCAATAATTTATCGAAAATTGCTACCGAATTTTCCAATTTTGCCAAAATGCCCCGGGCAAAGGCTCAAAAGGTAAATATTATCCAAAAGCTCGAAGAATCTATCAGCCTGTTCGAAGGTATTCATAATGTGAATTTTAATACCCAATACAATAAGGATCATGAACTTTATGTATATGCCGATTTAGAACAAGTGCTTATTGTTTTTAGTAATCTCATTCAAAATGCGATACAGGCAATTCCTAACGAACGCAAAGGGATTATAACTATTAATGTTGAACAAATTCCTGAATTTGTGAAAATTACTATTGAAGATAATGGAGTTGGAATACCCGAAGAGTTAAAAGAAAAATTATTTAGGCCCAATTTTACCACCAAATCCAGTGGTATGGGATTAGGGCTTGCCATTGTAAAAAATATTGTGGAAAACTCCGGTGGATCCATCGGATATGATACTCAAATGAATATAGGAACTTCGTTTTATGTAACTTTTCCTGCTTTTAAACCTGAGTAAATTTTGTTTATTAAAGTTATATTTTACGTATTTATTTGATAAAAAGTTTTAACAATCTTATAAAATATTTATATATTTGTTATAGTTAGGTGAGTTTTAAAAAAATCAGGTTTTGAATCAGAAACATTTTTTCATTATACTCTTTTCTTTTTTTACGGTTTTTTTAACCGAATTATATGCACAACCCGAGATATCGGGAGTTATTAATGCTTATTCGAAAGTAGATTCCATTTTTTCCTCCAAAGACACCCTACTGGTTGACGATCCCACTCTCTTTTCTGCAGGTGATACGGTAATGGTATACCAGGCTAAAGGGGCCGATGTTTGGCTTGAAAATAATAACTGGGAATCCATAGGAAGTATTTACGAATTTTATAAAATTTATTCATCCGGGAAATATGAAATTATTATTATTGACCAGGTGATTGAGGCGGAACAGAAGGTTGTGCTGAGGGTTGCCCTGGCCAATCCTTACGATGTGGAAGGACTGGTTCAGTTAATCCGTGTTCCCTCCTACAGCAATGTGAGGGTTACCGGTACCCTTACCTGCGATCCCTGGGATGGGGAAAAAGGGGGTGTGTTGGTGCTGTTTGCCAACGATACCATCTACCTGGAAGCCGACATTGATGTGTCGGAAAAAGGGTTTCGTGGTGCCGAACCCGTTTTAAGTAATGGTGTCTGTGCTTCGAGCGATTCTGCTTATTTTTATCAATATGTTTTTCCGGAGTCTTCGGATAGCGTTGGAAGAAAGGGTGAAGGGGTGGTTAAATATAATCCGCTTTATGCCAAAGGACTTAGCCGCTGGGGAAATGCCGGTGGAGGTGGCAATGCCCGTTTTTCCGGTGGAGGCGGTGGTGGTAACGGTGCATCGGGAGGAAATGGAGGTAAAGAAGATACCATCACCTGTGGCCCTTCTCCCGCTTATTTAAATGAAACGGGTGATGACCCCTGGGAAGGTCTGGGAGGTTTAAAGGGACAGGGAATGTCTTTTTTTGTTAATGATTCAACTATCTATATGGGTGGAGGCGGTGGAGCCGGAACATATACTTCAGATTTGTTTGCAACCCAGGGAGGAACCGGAGGAGGTATCGTAATTATTATCGGTAAATTTTTGGTGGTGAATAATCACGAGATATTTGCTGATGGAGAAGATATTACTGAAGTTGCTACGGCTTCAGGAGCAGGAGGAGGTGCCGGAGGAACTATCGTTTTTGATGTGGATTCTGTACAGGGGCAGATAGATTTATGGGTCAGCGGTGGCGATGGTGGAGATACCGAAGGCGCAAACCTTTCCGGCCCTGGAGGAGGGGGTGGAGCTGGTGTAATATTTCATGGCCGGTATTATAATAGTACAAATGTTGTATATCATCATGGGTTATTTGGTACTGCAGGATCTGTAACCGATCAATCTTCTAAGGGATCCTACGGAGCAACTGATGGGAATGGTGGTTTTAATAGAATAATCACAAAACTCCCCCTTACCGGATTTTTGTTTAATTCCATCAGCGAAAGTCAGGCCGTATGCTCAGGCGATACTCCTAACCTGATATCCGGTTCTAATCCCCGGGGTGGTGATGGCACCTTTACCTATTCATGGGAACAAAGCTCCGATGGCACCAGCTGGGAATCCATTGATTCAGCAACCCAAATAGATTTACAACCCGGGCCACTATCCGATACCATCTATTACCGTCGTATTGTTGAATCGGCAGGCATTGTTGATATTAGTGCCCCCATAAAAATTGTGGTGCACGAATGGATTGTTGGAAACCTGATTTTTCCTGACGATACGGTGTCCTGTATTGGAAATATAGCCGATACCATTACCGGTACAACCGTTGAAATGGGAGGCGATGGATTTTATAATTATTACTGGCAGTCCAGTTTTGACCTGAACAGCTGGAATCCCGTCGATCAGCTAAACGATACCATTTGCCTGCCCGGAGAGGTGTTAGATACTACTTTTATCCGCCGGGTGGTTCAATCGGGAGCCTGTATTGATACCAGCCGCGAGGTGCAAATTATTGGACTCCCTCAAATTGAGAATAATACTATTTACGGCCATCAGGAAATATGTTTTGGCCAAAAACCCGAAGAAATTACTGGAGATAATCCAACCGGGGGATTAATGATTCAGGATTCTATTAAAATCACCTGGCAGAAAAAACTTGAAGGCCAAAGCTGGGAAAGTATTGAGGATTCATCCCGATTGAATTTTGCTCCGCCAAACCTTGTAGAAACTACTTATTACAGGCGTATTGTGGAGTCAGACGATTGTATGGATATCAGCGACTCGGTAAAAATTAATGTATTGCCTCTAATTGATAATAATATAATTACCAATAACTCTACCATTTATACATGCTATCATACCGAGCCTGAATTATTAACCGCCAAAGTGCCTGAAGGTGGAGATAACGAGTATCATTACCAGTGGATTATAAGCACCGACGGGACCTTGTGGACAGATATTACAGAAAGCGGGCAGGACAAAGATTTCCAGTCGCAGGCACTCACCGAACAAACTTTTTTCCGGCGTATTGTCCGTTCCGGACAGGATAATTGTTGTGTGGATACCAGCAATACCATTACCGTAAATATTCATCCGTTACCTGTTGCAGCCATTGATAATTTTGAAGATACCATTTGCAGTGGTGGTGAAGTAATCCTTCATTTTAATATCACTACCGGGCAGACTCCTTATACCCTTGTTTTTTCTGATGGAAATGATGTAACAAACATTAATAATATCGATGCATCAGAAAAAGATTATGTAGTTCATCCAACGACATCCAATGAGAGCGAATGGTTTAACTATACCCTCAATGAAGTTTCCGATGCCAATGGTTGTTTCGCTACTGATATGTCGGGGCTTACTAAAATTCTTGCCTACGGGTGGCCGCAATCTAATGCAGGTTCTTCGACTGATGTTTGTGATTTAACACATCAGATGAATGCTTTGTCAACGCTGGGCGAAGGGATATGGAGCCAGCTTGAGGGAGATGGAAATACAACTTTTGAAGACCCTGCGCTACCTACATCCAATATATCCGTTGATACGGCTGGAGAATACACCTATCAGTGGAAAGAGATCAACTGGAAATGTGCTGATTCTGCCACCGTTGATATAATTTTATATCAAAGCCCTTATGATGTAGATGCAGGGACCGATACATCCTTATTTTTTACCCGTGAATATGAACTGAAAGGGTCATATATTAATCCGGACAATGTTCGCGAATTAATTTCAACCTGGAGCCTTGAAAAAGGGTCTGGATCAATTATAAACCCGAATGATACGGTTACCCTTATCGAACAGCTGATTGATGAGAACCAATCGGGGATCAGGGTATTATGGACTGTTGAAAAAGGAGTATGCGATATCATTATCGATTCGGTAAATATTACCTTAAATCCCATATTTACCCCTACCGGATTTACTCCTAACGGAGACGGAGTGAACGATTACCTGCAATTTACCGGAATCGAATTTGCCGACGAAAACAAACTGGTAATCTTTAACCGATGGGGAACAGAAGTATTTAGCCGAAAAAACTTTTCCAACAATCCGGGATGGGATGGGAAAAATGAAAAAGGATACGATTTACCTGATGACACCTATTATTATATTTTAACGGTGGTGTATTATGACCAGAGAAACAATAGAATCACAGATACCCATAAAGGGTTTATTGTTATTAAAAGACGTTAATGAAGCAATATTTTGTTTTACATATAATTTTTTTGTTGGGATTTATTCTGATTTCATTATTATCTTTTTCTCAGGATAATGATTTAGATAATGGATTAAATGATGATTTGTTAATAGGCCAACGCTATGAACCTGTATATAGCCAGTATGAAGTCAATGGATTAGCCATAAATCCTGCCTATACCGGAAGCCGAGAATGTTTCAGTAATATTATTTTATACCGGAATCAATGGATGGGCTTTGAAGGAGCGCCTGTTACCCAAACCTTAAGCAGTCATGCTCCTTTTAAGGATGAAAAGAATGCTGCCGGGTTATTTCTTTTCCATGAAAAAATCGGTGTTACCGATTACTATGAAATTTATGGAAATTATGCTTTCCGGTTTAAGTTGGGAACAGGTAAGCTTTCGTTGGGATTAAAAGCCGGAGCTACTTTTTACCAGGGAAATTTTGCGGATATCAGTGCCAATCCCCAAGGAGTTAATAATGACATGTATTTGGAAAATGAATCAGAGATTCTCCCCAATTTTGGGGTAGGCGTTTATTATTACAATGATCGTTTTTTTGCCGGTGCATCCATCCCCAAACTATTATCCTATAAGTACAGAGCCAGCGACAAAGTGATGCAATCCGATCCGGAAAATTATGATTTTTTGGTGTCTGCCGGTGTGCTTATCGGAAATTCCGAACGGATTAAGTTTAAACCATCCTTTTTGTTACGCTATCGTTTAAATAATACTTTTCGGATAGATGCCGGGGGTAGTTTTATTTTTGCTAATGTATTGTGGTTTGGTGGTTCTTATAGATATAATAATGAGGTCGTGATTACCGCTGAATACCAGATTAATGAGCAAATTCGCCTCGGTGGTGCCTATGATATGTCATTAGGTGAACTGGCCGGACGAACAAAAGGATCAATGGAATTTATTTTACGTTACGATTTTAAATATAGAATTAGAGCGGTAAGCCCGAGATATTTTTAAGATGAAAAAAATTAAACACATAGGATTTTTTATTTTGCTTTTGGGCTTATTTACACCCTTAAAAGCACAGGATTATTCTATTAGCCTGTTGCCTTTCAATACCGATAAATACAATGAATTTGCACCAGTTTATTTTCGTGGTGATATAGTTTTTTGCTCTAATCGTAAAAATACGATTTTTATTACTTATCTTGACGAAAGAGATGATCTTCCCTTGTATGATCTCTACCGGGTAGAGGAGGGAAGAGATGAATGGGGTAAACCGGAAATTTTTGATAAAACATTAAAAAGTAATTTTAATGTTGGGCCTGCTACATTTAACAGTACCGGCTCAGAAATATATTTCACACGAAATATAAAGATAAATAAGAAAATAGGGAATTCGATTGACCGACACAATAACCTGGGAATCTATTATTCCAAATTTAGCCGATATCGTGGAGGATGGAGCCAACCAACTCCTTTTAAATATAACAGCCCTGATTATAGTGTAGCCCACCCTTCATTAAGCGAAGACGGGCAAAGTTTATATTTTGTATCCGACATGGAAGGAGGATATGGAGGTACCGATATTTATGTTTGTGCATTAGAAGGGAGTAATTGGGGAGAACCTCAGAATCTTGGCCCTCAGATTAATACAGAAGAAAATGAGTTTTTCCCGTTTATCCATAGTTCGGGAAGGTTGTATTTTTCTTCTGACGGACATGAAGGTGAGGGACGGTTAGATATTTTTTATTCGGAAAAAGTTAATGGGCAGTGGCATAAACCTATTGGTATGGACCCTCCCATAAACTCAAGGTATAATGATTTTGGCTTAATAATTGATGCATTTCAAAAGAGTGGATTATATAGTTCCGGTAGATCGCGAATGTCTGATGATATATACTCATTTGCACCGCTTTACCCTATGTTTGAAAATATTAACAAGATGCAAGAAAACGACTTTTGTTATGTTTTTTACGAAGAAGGAGCACAAAGCCTCGATTCTACAACTTTTGAATATCAATGGGTATTTAGCGATGGTACTAAAATAAATGGTGAAGAGGTGGAACATTGTTTTGAGAGCGAAGGTGATTATACTATAAAACTGAATGTAATTGATGAAATTACTGGCGATGTTTATTTTAATCAGGCTACCTATCATCTGGCAATTGAAAAAATTGAACAAGTATATATAAATGCTCCCGATACGGTAATGGTAGGACAGGAAGTAAAATTCGACGGACGGCAAACGAACCTTAAAAACTTTGAAATTGCCAGATATTATTGGGATTTTGGTGATGGGCGAAAAACAGGAGGTATTGAAGCTACACATATTTATACAGCTCCGGGAAGTTATATTGTTCAGTTAGGAGTTGTTAGTAAACCCGACCGACAGGGCAATTCTGAAAAACAAGGAGTTTATAAGAATATTGTGGTTATAGGACAAGGAAAAGAGCGACGACGAGGCGATTAATTTGTAAAGATTATACCTATATTGCGTTTTTAATTGGTTTTTAAATGGATTAGATATGAAAAAAATAGTAATTACATCTCTTTTTTTATTTGCAGGGTTTTATTTGCTGGCCCAACCGGTTCCAGCCGAGGATGAAAATATTCCTCATCTTATGACGTTCGGGTCAAAATCAGAAACATCATGGGGTGATGATGATTTTTCACAAACGTTCTTTTTTGTGATTCCCGAAGAACATACCAGCCCGATTTTTATCAGGGTTTTTGATCCTGATGTGGGAGGTGAGATCGATGAAATAAATGGCTTTTGGGATACCAAAATATCTTATTCAATTTATGGGGGTACTGGTGCATTTGAAAATGAAGATGCTAAAGGGATTGATCCTGTAGGTGAATATCGAAGCGGAAATATGCTGGCAACCAAGGTTTTTGGCGAAAACCCACGGTACGATAACAACTGGTATACTTTTGGCCCCTTTAACCCTACTGAGGGTGAGCTGGTTAAAAAATACGGAGGGTATATTTTTAAAATTATTTGCGAAGGGGTGGAAGGCGATGATGGAAATATGTATCGATACTTTGTAAGTACTTCACCAACTCAAAATATTCGAATTGAAGGCGCTAACGCTTTTGCCTATGAATATAGCTTCAGAATGCACAACGATCCTAATGAAGTTTCTCATATCTATCCTTATATTGATGACCGAACCATTTCAGTAGAACAGAAAAACTTTGACTGGGATAGCGATGGAATGATACGTGTAGTTTCGGTTGCCCGACAAGGATTATTGTGTAAAGCATCAGGCGATGATGAATGGGCTCAAAATCAGTTTAAAATATTAGATGAGGAAATTGGCACCTCTCTCGATTTTCAATTTATTAAACGTAAAAATCCACCCGTAAAAAATAACAACGTGGTAATTTCAGTTAAAAACCAGTATGGCGAACTATTACCCTTTTACACCATACCAATTGGTGGTGTGCCAACATATAAATATTCCATTGGTGTTAAGAAGAAAAACGATTAATCTATTGTGTATATGTTTCATTCAAAATTAAAATCTTTCGGAATTTTCTTTTTTCTGGTATTTACTTGTCACTCCGTGTTTGGACAGATCTATCAGTTTAAAGAATATAATATCGAAGAAGGGTTAAGCCACCCTTTTGTTTATACTATAAACGAAGATAAAAACGGTTTTTTGTGGATTGGTACAGGCGAAGGACTTTGCCGCTATAATGGTTTCGATTTTACGGTTAGCAGAGCCGATGATACACTTACCAGCGGCTTTGTAACATCAAGTTTCCTCGATGAAAAGGGTGTTTTATGGTTTGGACATAACTCCGGGGAAATAACCTACTATGATGGAATACATTTTAATCGTTTAGAAACAAATAATCTTTTTAATAGTTCAATTACTGATATTGACGGAACAAAAAGCGGAAGCATTTGGATTGCCTCACAAAATAACGGACTAATAAGAATAGATAAGAATTTTCAAATCGATTCATTTCAACAAGCTTTTCAGGGTAAAATAGTGTATACCTTAAAAACAGTTGATGATAATCAATTACTTGTAGGAACAGGTAATGGATTGCAATTGTTTAGAATAACAGAAAATAATCTCGAAGAGGTATATTCGGTGGATGAGTTATCTTATATAACTGTTCAAACGATTGATAAAGATGAGGCCACCAATATTTTTTGGATAGGAACAGGAGATGCCGGTTTTTATGCTTTAGAAAGCAAAGGTGAGTCTTTCGAATCATACAGATTAGTAAATATTGGCGAACAATATGGGTTGGGTTACGAAAATGTACAATCGGTTACCCGTGATAGGGATGGAAACTTATGGATTAGCACATTTGGAAATGGTATTTATAAAATAAATCCTGATGAAGAAGGAAATGAAACGGAAGAGATTGTTAATTATTCTACAAAAAACGGATTATCAAACAATTTTATTAAACAAGTTTATCAAGACTGGGAAGGTAATCTTTGGATTGCTACCTATGGTAATGGATTAGCATACTATGTAAGCGAAGCCCTTACTTTTTTATATCAGGATGTAAAGGATCTGGAAGGTAATATTCTTTCTCTCGAAGAGTCAGAAACCAATTTATGGTTAGGTGGCGAAAATGTTATTGTTAAGGTTAACAAACAAAATAACCAAACTGAAACCATTGATCAATCGAATGGATTACCCGTGGATAGAATAACAAGCTTGTATTTAGATACTCAAAACAGGTTGTGGATTGGAACACAAAATTCGGGAGTTTACAGAATGAACTCCTCATCAAATCAGGCAAACCTTGTTTATCATTCTTCAAATACCCTGGAGAATAATGTAAATTGTATTGTCGGACATCATAATCTGGTTTATATCGGGACAAAAAACGGTGTTTTTGTTTATGATTTAAAAACCGGAAGCCGAAAACTTTATAATACCACTCAGGGTTTGCCCCATAATGATATTAAATGTATTTTTATTGATAATGAGAATAATCCCTGGATAGGAACCAAGAGTAACGGCATTTTTGTATTAAATGAAGCTTTACAATATACGATTGCAGGAAACGTAAAATTAGAATTTACAGCGATTACCCAGGATACTGACGGCCATATTTGGGCTGCAACTTATGGCGACGGAGTGTTTAAATTTATTGAAGATACGATAAAATATTTTTCTACCGATAACGGTTTAAAATCGAACTATTGTTATAGTTTAATTGCCGATGATAAAGGAAAGGTGTGGGTAGGCCATCGTTTAGGTATGAGTAGTATCGATATTCATTC
>JASGMZ010000066.1 GCA_030156305.1 Bacteroidales bacterium
TACTGCTTAGAGATAAGTGTTAGTTAGTGCATCTTAGAAAATACCAGTTTTTTTTAGTGGCGTAATAAAAAACGTCAAGAACAAGGCTTGAGAAGAATTGGCAGCCAGGAGTTTACTGATGTAAATGACTGGTTACCAATGCGAGCGTAACGCAGTTATTGACGTTTTCTTATAGCCACTAGTTATATATTTTTTGTATAATTAATTGGGTTGCTTTGATATCTTCTATAATTTGCGGAGATTCTGAAATGTTAAGGGTTTTTATCTTTTTCGATTGGTGAATAAAGTTTTCCATTTCCGATTTAAAAGCATCAATTTGTTCTAATTTTAGCTCCTTCCTTTCGGTATGTCCTTTTATAAAAGTGTTTCTGTAGACAAAATGCTTGGTAAAATTAATTTCGAAAAAGTCGCTCGTTTCGTAAATTTCAACATTTTTGTCGTTTTCTTGGGCTAAGTTGTTTAATTTTATTTTTGCAACAGATCCATTGTCAAACTCTAATAAAATAAAGACAAAGCTTAATAAATTAGGTTCTATCTCAACAGGAGTAGTAGTTATTTTTTTAATTCCGGATTGGATACAAGCAGAAACAACTCTTACAGCTTCATAAGTTTCATAAAAATAATTTTGTTTTCTTAAAAAATGATTAAATAGATATTCTATTTCTATAATTTTAGAAGCAGTAATTTTTTCTGCAATTAATTTAAATTCCGGAGTAAATAAAATGGTTTCTTTAATTACTAATTGTACTCGGGCTTCGAATGCTAATTTGTAGAGTTGTTTTATTTCTTCAATCGATAACTCAGAAATATTTTCAATAAAAAGGTGACAGGAATTTTTTAGTGCCTGAATAGCAAAATCAATATTCGGCTTTAAAGAGTTGGCAAAATATATTGCATCAACATCCATAAAAAGATTATTTGCCGAAGAATAAACTTTCATGTTATATTTCTTGGCAAAAATATGCATGTCATCAAAATGAGGTGAAAAAAGAGCAAACAGATTATTCTTTAATGTATGTTGAATAAGCTCAAGCTTGCCTTCTTCTTTGATGGAATTAACTCCAATTAAACCTATTTTCATGAAAATATTGTATTGTTTATACAAACTTAAGGGTTTTAAAAAAAAGAGTATGTAAATCATTGAATCTATTTATCAACGGATGATTGTTAATAACCATTCATTTTGATGCTTATTTGACTTTATTTTTTCGTAAACTATTTATAATAAAGGCATAACAAAACAAACGCGTTTGCTGAGATAATTATTTTTTACTTTGATAATTGTGATTTGTTCTGTTATATTTGTTATTTCATTTTCAATACTTGAACAAAAATTAAATGACTGATACATATCGACATAAAGGACTTCGAAGAAAACTGGTAGAAACGATAAAAGAAAAAGGAATAAAAGATCAGCGAATATTAGAAGCTATTGGGAAAGTACCACGTCATTTATTTATGGATAGTGGATTTGTGGAATTTGCTTATCGCGATCAGGCTTTTCCTATTGGCTCGGGACAAACTATTTCTCAACCCTATACAGTTGCCTTTCAAACAGAACTTTTGCAAGCACAAAAACACGAAAAAGTATTGGAAATTGGTACAGGTTCAGGCTATCAATGTGCTATTTTACTCGAATTGGGTGTAAAGGTTTATACTATTGAACGTTATCGGGAATTGTATCTTAAATCAAGAACTTTATTGAACAAAATAGGTTATAAACCGTATTTTTTTTATGGCGATGGTTATTTAGGCTTACCTCGCTTTGCTCCGTTTGATAAAATATTAATCACCGCTGGAGCTCCGGAAATCCCTCAAAATCTTAAAGAACAATTAAAAATTGGGGGGCGAATGGTAGTTCCTGTTGGTGGTTCCGGCGGACAGGTTATGATTGTTGTTGAGCGTATTAGTGAAAAAGAATTTAAGGAAACTAAACATGGCTATTTTGCTTTTGTGCCTATGCTTAAAGGAAAAGAATAAAATTTAGAAATATGCTAAAAATCAAAACATGGGTATTTAATCCTTTCCGGGAAAATACCTTCATCCTTTACGACGAGACGAGAGAGTGTGTTATTATTGATGCTGGGAATAACGACTTGAATGAAAAAAACGAGTTATTTTCTTTTATCGAAAATAATACACTTACACCAAAATATATATTAAATACACATTGCCATATCGATCATATTATGGGAAATGCAGATGTAATCGAAAAATATAATATTCCATCGGTTGCCCATAAAGAAGATTTGCCTTTGATTGAACGCGCAAACGATATGGCCCTGGCTTTTGGCCTTAATGTTAAAGAACCTCCAAAACCCAATAAATATGTTATTGATGGTGATGAAATTAAATTTGGAAATGCAGTGTTAGAAGTTCGACATGTTCCCGGCCATTCGCCCGGGAGTATTGCATTCATTGCTATTGATGAGCGGTTTGCTATTGTTGGAGATGTATTATTTAAAGGAAGCATTGGTAGAACTGACTTGCCCGGAGGTGATTACAACACTTTAATTACTAGTATTAAACAAAAACTTTTTAGCCTTAACGATGATTTTATCGTTTATCCAGGCCATGGAGATTCTACAACGGTTCAACATGAAAGAGAAACGAATCCTTTTTTGTCAAATGACTGATAATCAAATTATATATAGTTGCTTGTGTTTTTAATTTCTGAATCAATAAACAATATGATATTTGTTTTGTATTTATTCAATAATCTTAATTAATTTAGCCGGTAAAATTTTTAATAACTATTCAATAACTATAAAAAACAATCATAAAAATGGCTCTAGATAACTTTGTACAACGTCATAATGGCCCGAGAAGCCATGAAATAGAAATGATGACGAAGAAAATTGGTGTTTCTGGTTTAGATGAGCTGATAGAAAAAGCAGTACCATCATCTATTATGCTTGATAAACCAATGCCTCTTGCTAATGGAATTAGCGAATATGAATATTTGCAAAAGCTTAAGAAAATTGCATCCAAAAATAAGTTATATAAAACATATATTGGAATGGGATTTTACGATACCATTACACCATCCGTAATCCTTCGTAATATCCTGGAAAATCCAGGTTGGTATACTTCTTATACACCTTACCAGGCCGAAATATCGCAGGGTAGATTAGAAGCTTTGCTTAATTTCCAGACCGCTGTGATGGACTTAACCGGAATGGAGCTGGCTAATGCCTCATTGTTAGATGAAGCTACAGCTGCAGCCGAAGCAATGATTATGCTACATAATGCACGTCCACGTAAACAAGCCAAAGCTGGAGCAGATACCTTTTTTGTTGATGAGAATATCTTTCCTCAAACCCTGGCAGTGATTGAAACCCGTGCGGAACCGCTGGGTATTGAAATTAAAAAAGGAAAATTTAATGAGGTGGAATTAGATGAAAAAGTGTTTGGAGCAATCGTACAATATCCTGCTGCCGATGGGAAGATTGAAGATTATAAAAGTTTTGTAGAAAAAGCCCATCAAAACGAAATAGCCGTTACCGTAGCTGCAGATATACTTAGCCTGGCTCTTTTAACTCCTCCGGGAGAGTGGGGTGCTGACGTAGTAGTTGGATCAACCCAGCGTTTTGGAATCCCTATGGGATATGGTGGCCCTCATGCAGGTTATTTTGCTACACTCGAAAAATACAAAAGAAATGTTCCCGGACGGATCATTGGTGTTTCAAAAGATGTTCAAAATAAGCCGGCATTACGTATGGCCCTGCAAACTCGTGAACAGCATATTAAGCGCGAAAGAGCAACCTCAAATATTTGTACTGCACAAGCATTACTGGCAACTATGGCTGGAATGTATGCGGTTTATCATGGTGCCGAAGGGCTTATAAGAATTGCTAAACATATTCATTATACTGCAGTTACAATTAACGAAAAACTGAATGAGTTAGGTTTTGAACAAGAAAACAAACACTTCTTTGATACCTTAAAGATTAAACTGGGAAATGTTAAAGCTGAGCAGATAAGAAAATTAGCCTTAGCAAAAGAAATAAACTTTAACTATATTGATGAAAGTACTATTGGTATTAGTACCAATGAAACAACGTTAATCCAGGATATCAATAATATTGTTGATGTTTTTGCCGAAGCAGCCGGCAAAAAAGTAGAAGCTGTATCCCATATTACAGAAAAAACAACCTTTGATAAAAAATTTGAACGACATAGTGAATTCTTAACGTTAGATGTTTTTAAGCGCTATCGCAGTGAAACCGAGATGATGCGTTATATCAAAAAACTTGAGCGTAGAGATTTCTCGCTTACCCATTCTATGATTTCGCTTGGTTCTTGTACCATGAAATTAAATGCTGCAACAGAATTATTCTCGTTAAGTTGGCCTGAATTTGGAGGATTACATCCATTTGTACCTGCCGATCAGGCTGAAGGGTATCACCAGCTTTTTAAAGAGTTAGAAGAAGACCTGAAGGTGATTACCGGATTTGAAGCGATTTCCTTTCAGCCCAACTCCGGAGCAGCCGGTGAGTATGCCGGTTTGATGGTAATTCGTAAATATCATATTGATCATGGCGAAGCGCACAGAAATGTAACTTTAATCCCTTCATCAGCGCATGGCACAAATCCCGCAAGTGCAGTAATGGCAGGGACAAAAGTTGTGGTCGTTGATTGTGATGAAAACGGGAATATTGATATTGAAGATTTAAGAAAAAAAGCCGAAGCACATAAAGATAATTTGGCTGCATGGATGGTTACTTATCCTTCTACTCATGGCGTGTTTGAAAGCAAGATCAAGGAGATGAATAAAATTATCCATGATAATGGTGGCTTGGTTTATATGGACGGTGCCAATATGAACGCACAATTGGGATTAACCAATCCTGCTGTTTTAGGAGCTGATGTGTGTCATTTGAATTTACATAAAACATTTGCCATTCCTCATGGTGGTGGTGGGCCAGGCGAAGGCCCCATAGGCGTTAACGAGAAATTAAAACCTTATCTTCCTTCGCATCCGGTAATAAAAACCGGTGGAGAAAAAGGAATTCATGCCATTGCTTCAGCACCTTGGGGTAGTGCCAGTATTTTACCTGTCTCTCATGCTTTTATTAAAATGATGGGTGGTGATGGGCTAACCATGGCTGCCAAAATTGCTATTTTAAATGCCAATTATATTGCCAAAACGTTAAAGGGTTACTACGACATTCTTTATACCGGCGAAACTGGCTTTGTAGCTCACGAAATGATTGTTGAGTGCCGAAACTTTAAATCAATGGCTAATATTACCGAGGCGGATATTGCCAAGCGTTTAATGGATTATGGTTTCCATGCACCAACACTTTCGTTCCCTGTACATGGGACATTAATGGTTGAACCAACCGAAAGTGAGTCATTGCAGGAGTTAGATCGGTTTGTTGATGCCATGATTGCTATTCATAAAGAAATAATGGAAGTAAAAGATGGCAAAACAGATGCAGAAAATAATGTTTTGAAAAATGCACCTCATACTCAGGATATAGCGGTTGCTGATCAATGGGAGAGGCCTTATGGCAGAGAAAAAGCAGCCTTCCCGTTGGAATGGGTACGTGAAAATAAATTATGGCCAAGTGTTAGCCGTGTTGACGATGGTTTTGGTGACAGAAACCTGATGTGCTCTTGTGCTCCGATTGAAGAATATAAAGAAGGAAAATTTAATTTCGAACAATTAAAGTAGATTGCGAATTGTTCATTAAAATCATAAATCCCGGGATTTGGTATCAGGTTCCGGGATTTTTATGTGTAAATTCGATCAATTCAATAGGTGCTCCATGGTGTTCAATCATTGCCACACGAATGTCTTCTGAGGAAGCATTGGTTTGATTAAGAATTCGGAAATCAGCACGCGATAGAGCCTCTTCCATATTATTTCAAACGCAATGTGAGGAACGGTTTTTATAAGTTCGTCGAATGGGCTGTCATCATCAAACCGCATCCATTCTATCCCGAAAGGGCTGGTATCAAATCCTCCAACAGAGAATTTTAGATGTGGAATATATCGTTCATCCTGAATTTTTTCTTTGGTTGGAATACCGATATGGTGATATCGCCAACCCCATTTTTCAATAGCCAACGGCTGTTCATGATCTTTTCTTTTTTTCATATACGGTCATCCCTATTTGTTTAAAATAAAATTTTTATTATTGCCCATCGTTTGTGGGGCGTACATCATTATATTTATATCAAAGAAATCAATTTTTTGTTTTGTTTTATTCCATATAAATGATTTGAAAAAAATGGTTGTATCATTAATTCTTTGTTTGGGTATATTTACCCGAAAATGTAGCGATTGACTATCTTCAGAAACTTGCTGATTTTTCCAAAATAATATGCTGTCTTGTTTATTAGTGAGTTGATAAACGATTGAAGTTTTGCTATTTTTTAATTTCTTATAATTACATGAAATTTCGTAGATCATTTGCTGACAAGGAATAGATACATGATCAATTAGTGTATAATATTCATTTTTTGTTTGCACAGATGGAATAAATTCATTGTATATTAGTTTGTGCCTAAGGCCTGAACAATAATATGCTGGTGGAAGAATTTTATTTTGGGTGCTTAGATAATGATTAGTTTCTTTAAATATTTTCCTTTTACGTTGAATATCATTCAAAATACTGTCATTGTTAATTTTAAAAATGTCTAGTTGTTGGCCAACTTGATATAAATTTTCACCGGATAAGTAATATCCATTAGAGAAAAAATCTACTATCTCTCTGTTGGTATTCATAAAGGCAATATTTCTGTTCAAATCATTTGTTGTGGTGTTTAGTTTTTCTCCCAGCGAGGAACTATATTCAGGTACATGAAAGTTATAGTTAGTGGATAAATAAGCAAGAATCGTTTCGTAAATATCCAAATGAGAAACGGCCCCTGAAAATGTTCTTGGTTCCTCAATCATCTTTGAATAGATTAATAAAGGAACATGATATCTTTTTAAAGAATTTTTAATAGGAATTTCTGTAACCGGGTGATCGCCGGTTATAATAAAAAGGGTATGATCAAAATCTTCTCTTTTTTGATATTCACTGAAAAAATCTCTGAGTGCATCGTCAACAAATAATATGGATTTGATATATTTTTTATAGGTATTGAAAAAGTGTTTGTCATTATCCTTTTTTATTTGTTTCAATAATTTATTAAAGCGGGTTGAATAATAAGCTTCATTTGAAATAGCAAATGGAGAATGGCTTGTACCTGTAAAGTATAAATCCAGCCTTGGAGATTCTGTCAAAGAGTCAATTACATCCAATGACTGATTAAATAAATCTTTATCATTATATCCCCAAAAGAATTTTTCTTTTTCAGTAACTATCTTTTTATACTGAGATGAAAATTTAGTGTTATCAATAATAAGATCAATATTATTATACTTGAAAAATGCTGCTTTTTCATGAAACCAACTTCCCTGTCCGTAAAAAAAAGAAGTATAATAATGATTTGATTTCAGAACAGAAACTAGTGAATAATGAAAAGGATATTTGTCCAGTAAAGTAAATCCTATTTCTCCGTGGGGTAAACCACCCAATAGTGACGGCATTACCGCAAAAGACCTTTCTCCCAATGTGAAACACTTGTTCCAGTACAAACTTTGCTTACTCAGGTTTGTTAAAAATGGCATTAGCTGAACATCTTTAAATGGATATAAAAAATCATCATTTAACCCTTCAACAATAAGAATAACGATATTTGGGATTGTGTCTGTTTCTTTAATAAACGGCCCTATCACATCCCGGTTGTCAAATTTATGAAGTGCCGGATATTCTATATCAATATATTCGTGTGAATCAAATATTTGTTGATATAGCTGATTGCTTTCATAATTGGTGTTATGGAGTTTTTTCTTGTTTTGGAAATAATTAAATGATCTTGTGTAAAAATAGATTGATTTATTTATGATTAAATGATTTGTTTTTAATGGACTTAAGCTCCTCGCAAAGAAATTTAAAGGTATAAAAAGCAAAATTATGGCATAAATCCACTTTGTTTGTTTTACTGGGATATTAATCGATTTGATTAATTTATAAAATCCAGGAATAATCCCGACAAGGATTATAATATAAATAATTACATCGGAATAATTAATTTCTGCTGTATGAATGGTGTGGGTTACTTCTTTAAATGAATGTTTAAACAAAAAAGTATCGAGTAAATCTAACTGATAAGAAAAATACTTTAAAATAAGTGTATGAAAAATTGACCAAATGATGATAAAAGCAATAGCGATAAATGAAGCCGCTTTTTTATGGAATTTAAAAATAACAGCAAAAATAAGGAGCAGAAGTAAAAGAAAGGGTATGGATTGTAATAGATCATTAAGAAAACCTATTCCTTCTAATAGAATGACATTATTATATACTCCATGATTTTTTAAGATTAAAAATAATTCCAGTAATCTAAGTATAAATAATGACCAATAAAAAGTAAAAATAATTTTCAAAAATTCCTTTAATGTATTCATAATAAAATAAGTTAATTAGTGAAGATAAAATTCATCTTTCGGTTCAGGAACGTTTAATTCATTGTAAAATTCAATACGATCAATGAGTTCACCTAAAGCGAATGATATTAAAATAAAATACATGGGAAAATTATTGCTCATTAAAATCATGCAGCTTATGGCCAGGGTAATCCTCAAAAAACTAATCAGATGTATGATACGATGATATTTAATTTTTCGGTAAATATAAAGTAGTAACCTAAAGAAGACAATCAGATAGAAAGCTTCGGGTTTGCTTGCCAGTAAGGCAAAAACAGTGATTCCGATAAACAGGGTTTGTGCCGAATGAATTTTTGCCGGCCATTTCCTGGTGGCAAGCTGGTATAGCATATCGATGGAAAACAATAGAAGTACCCCAAAAGCTGAAACCAGGATTCCCTGAATATCAAAGACATAGAAATCAATACCCAACGCTGCAATAAAAAGCGTAAAAAATAGAATCTCGCGGCTTAACCACGAATTTTTTAGGTTCGTTAATGAGCGCCAGGCTCGTAATTTTTTTCCAAGATGCAATATACTTAAGAGGCCAGCCATAATTCCCATTCCAAAGAATATATGTTTATCAAGGGATGTAAAAGTTTGTGTAACTCCTGAACTGTAAATGCCGGTTAATCCTGTGGCTATCAATGTGAAAAATACAAGAGGCCATTCGTTGATTGCTGATATTTTTGTTTGCTTTTTGGTTTTTCTTTTTTTTTCTGTTTTTTGATCAAAAAGCTGTAAGTCTATTTCAGGGCTTGTTTTTTTTCGTAGAGGTATCGTTTTTAGTTTTGCGCCAACATCAACAGGCCCGGGATTAGAATCAACAGATTCCTGTCTGGAAAATTCTGCTTTCATAAAATCAAGCGCTCCGGTGGGGCATAGATTGGCGCAGGCAGGTTTTTCTCCTTTTTCAATGCGGTGATTACAAAAAGTACATTTTTCAATAATCCCTTCTTTGGGATTAAATACAGGTGCATCGTAAGGGCATGCCCAGGTGCAGTACTGGCATCCCATACATTTTTCCGGGTGATGAATGACAGCCCCTGTTTTTTTGTCTCTGGAATAGGCATTGGCAGGACAGTTTTTTAAACAGGGTGCATCGTCGCAATGATTGCATGCCAGCGATAAATAGAATAACGGAAGTTGAGGGTAATGGGCATTGTTTGATGAATGAATATTTCTCCATGTTGCGGGTGATTGAAAACCATTTTCATTCATGCAAGCCACAACACAGGCATGACATCCTACGCATTTATTGTAATCAAATATGAAAATATTTTTTTCCATTATTGGTTTACTTTTTCAAAATCAACCCGATTGTCATGAAAGGCTGTTCCATGCCCCATATCGGTTTCACGTCCCTTGGAAAGGATATTGGGGCAAGCCCCTTCCTGGTGCCAGTATCCGTTAACAATAACAATATTTCCGGGGCGTAGGCTGGCATCTGTTTTTACTTTTATCGTTAATTCTCCTCGTTCGTTAAATACGCGAATCCAATTGTTTTCCTTAATCCCTTTGCTTTGTGCATCACCTAAATTTATCGTGGCATAAGGTTCAGGGTCTATGGTTTTAATGCTTTTTAAGTTACCGAATTGTGAATGTATCCGGTTTTTGGTATTGGGTGACATCAGATTAAACCGAAATTGATTCTGATTATGATGACCCTCGGTTGTTCTTTCGTAGGTTGGTAAAGGATTCACGCCCCATTTATGATGGGCTGTTTCGGAATAGAGTTCAATTTTTCCCGAAGGTGTTTTAAACTGATAATCGGAAAATGCAATTTCCTGCAATCCTGGAGCTAAAACAGGTTCCTGTTTTAATTTTTCCAGCGTAAGCTCAGGAAATGGTTCCAGCAGTTTAGTCAACCATTTTTCTATCGATTCGTCTGTTGGGGAAGGAATATTTGCTTCAATTTCATCTTCGCTAAAGCCTATTTTTTGAGCTAATAAATAATAGATTTCTGTTTCGGGCTTTACTTCACCCATTGGCTCGATTACTTTTTGCCTGAGCTGCACATAAGGGTTCCAATAGGAAGAAATAATATCAGATTGTTCAAACATGGTTTTGGCCGGTAATACAATATCAGCTTCAAGGGCAGTGTCGGTCATAAACTGTTCAACCACAACTTTATATTCTAATTGTCGGAAAGCTTCTTTTACGATATTGCTATCTGGATTTTGAGAAACCGGATTACCCCGTTCTACCCATGCCATTTTTAGTTGAGGATTATTCATGCGGAACATATCTTCGCCTAAGCGGGCAGTAGCAATTTCTCGACGAAAAATGCCATCGGGAGTTTCGGGTGGATAATAATTTTCTGGTTCTTTTACCTCACTGAAAATATCGCCTTGCAAATCGGCATAATGCCAGCAAGCACCTGGTTTGCCAATGTTTCCGGTAATGATTGATAATGCCAGCAGACAGCGTGTGGTTTGTCCGCCGTTCGTGTATCGTTGCATTCCGTAACCCGGAATTAAGGTCATCGGTTTTATGGTTCCAATGTTGTGTGCCATTTTTTCTATAAAAGGAACTGAAACACCACATTCCCTGCTTGCTTCATCAATATCAATGGTTAATACAGATTTTTTAAATTCCTCAAAACCTAATACGTATTGCTCGATAAATTTTTGGTCAGTCCAATGGTTCTCGATAAGGATTTTCGCAATGGCTAATGCTAAAATACCATCGGTTCCTGGAATAGGTTGTGCCAGCAAATCGGCTCTTTCGCTGGATGCCGTTCGCCGTGGATCGACAAAAATAAGTTTAGCCCCTTTTTGTTGCGCTTTTTCCATGGGAATCATTTGCTGAATATTCGATTCGGCGGGATTTTTTCCCCACACCACAATCAATTTTGCATTTTCCAAATCCCACGGCACATTGTGTTTATTTTCGCCAAGGGTAAGTCTGGTAGCTTCGAGCCCTGCCGGCCAGCATAAATTGCCATAAACGGTAGTTGCCCCGCCAAACATTTTCCAGAAATTGGTGCTTACGCCATTGAGTAATCCCGACATTCCACTGGCAGCATAAAAAAGAATGGAGTGTGGCCCAAAATGGTTTTTGTAGTAGTTTAATTTTTCTGCTATTTCATCAATCGCTTCGTTCCAGGTAATGGGCCTGAATTTATCCTCATATTTTTTTAGTGGTTGTAAAATTCGTTCTGGGGAATTTACCCGTTCCACATAACTTAATCCTTTAAGGCATATTCCTTCGGGTGTAGCTTTGTTTAACGGCTGTGGGTCAATCTTTACCACTCTGCCATTATCGGCCCACACTTTAAAGGAACAAGTGCTGTAACAATTTCGCGGACAGGCTGTATGGTAAACTTTCATGAGGGGGTATTATATTTTTTGTTTATCCATTGCATCTTCTATGGCAATTGTAAAAATATCTTTCATTTTCAACCCCATCGCTTCAACCTGTTGGGGAACAATACTTGCTGCGCTCATCCCGGGAACGGTATTTGCCTCTATAAAAAAGAGTTTGTTTTTGGCAAAAATATAGTCGATACGGACAATTCCGCTCAGTTGAAAAATATCGTAAATCTGCGATGAAAGTTTTTGTACTTTATGGGTTAATTCGTCCGGTATTCTGGCAGGGGTGATTTCATCGGCCATACCATTGTATTTAGCATCATAATCGAAAAATTCATTTTTACTCACAATTTCAGTGGGAGGGAAGATGATCGTTTCTTTGTTGGTTTTTATTAACCCACAGGTTAATTCGATACCTTTTAGAAATTCTTCGATGATAATCTCGTTATCTTCTTTAAAAGCTTCGTTGATAGCTTCAAAAATTTCTTCTTTTGCTTTTACTTTAGTAATGCCAAAGCTGGAACCTCCGCAATTGGGCTTAACAAAACAGGGTAACCCGGTAACTTCAATAATTCGGTTGGCATCAATGGGATCGCCTTTTTTTAGCGACATCCATTTTGCCTGGGGTATATTAAAAGGTTTAATATAGTTTTTACTGAAAATTTTGTTGAACGTAAGCGCCGAAGCCAACGTATTTGATGTGGTATAAGGAATCCGGAGTGTGTCGAAATAGCCCTGCATTTTGCCATCTTCGCCCGGAGTGCCATGAATGGTTATTAATGCACAGTCGAACCTGGTTTTCTGGTTGTTTAAGGTAAAGCTAAAATCATCTTTGTTTACTATCATGTCGCACACCAGCTCACTTTTAACAATCCATTCAGTGCCTTTGGCTACAACGGTATA
>JASGMZ010000067.1 GCA_030156305.1 Bacteroidales bacterium
TATCAATAGGCTTTCGCGGCATAAACCGCTCGATTAGGCTGGATGATCCATCACAAAATCATAACCGAGGAAATTACACACTAAAATGGACTTGATTACCTGTTGCATTTGCTTGTATTAAATAAGATTTGTTTATCACAATTAGTTTTCCCGTTATTAGGATTGAAATAATTGAAATGAAAAAATAGATCCAATAATTTTTTTTTTCATACTATACTTCCTTTCATTATTATTATGTAATGATAGATTAAAAAGCTGAGAAATAAAAAAATCCATGACTCTATCTATTTACTCAAAATTCTGTAGAAAAATGAACCCAGATAAACATCAAGCGGATTTTATTGAAAAATTTTATATAGAAATGTATTACGCGTTACTAATCTACTTATCCAGCCCCAATCCACTTGATATTAATGTATCATATTCAGACTTAATAGACAATGAAGATGTCTTAAAGGAGGTGTATAAATAGATTGCCAAAAGGTGAATTTATATCTGAGACGGAATCTCCTAATGGCGAATATACAGTTAAAGCATATCTCATAAATGGTCGAGCAACCACTTTGTATGGAATAAGGGGGGAATTGAATTAAAAGTCCCTTATGAAAAATTTGATTGGCGAAGAAAAATCTTACTATAAACTATTTTATACATATTCAAGGAGAATTTTATGAAAAAATCAATTATTTTTATTCAAAGCTTCATATTGTCAATGATAATATTAACTGGATGCCAAAGTAATACGACTGCTGTTGAAAATTCAGACACTATCAATTCATCCTTAACTGAAAATGACTTAAATGAGCCAGTAAATATAGAATCTGATAGTACAGCTATGACATCATCTGTTATTGAAATTAATGGTTTTACTTTTGGTAGCCCCTATCAAGATGTCATTGATACGTTGGGGGAACCTAGTAGTATTATTAATATGGATGAAGAATCAATGATTATATTTTCTGGATACTTTTCATTATTATTATATGATGGCATAGAAATCATGATAGATGCCGATGATGATTTTGTGTTAAATGATCGAAGTTCAGTCATTGAAGTAGACATCACGAACAAAGATTATAAAACTTCTCAAGGAATTGGTCTAGGCGCGTCTTTAAATGAGGTAAAAACGGCTTATAACTTAGATGAAGGAGATTTTTACGCAAATGATAGTGAAAACCCAATTCCACCTTCAAGAATCCATGGATTAAGAGGGGATTATGCTCTATTTGTAGATTATAGCTCATATTGTTATATACAAGAATATGATAGCGCCATTGCATTAATATTCCTTTTTGATGAAAACAATGTTGTAAATAGAATAGAATTAAGACATCTAACAGCAGGTTGATAAAAGAGTCTTTTTTTTATACCATAAAAGTATATAATAATCTTAATAAGAAAATTATGGGAGGGCATAATGAATCAATACATACACGCTGATAAAAAAGAAAATAAAAAAAGACCCAATAAGAGCAGTATTATTCGTATCATGGTATCGGATTTTGACGATGAATACATTCAAGAAATAAAGGTGCTTTACACCAAACAAGGTGGCGTCGACACATTTAAAATAAATAAAATGAGCTATGACAGCGCCAGTCAAAAAATTATTTTTGAAGAAGTAGCAACACAAAACATGTTATCGGTGGAAGATTCAAATCTTAACTTTAAAAGGCCAATGGTTGAGTGCAAAAATGGCGATATTTACGTCGTTAAACCGTCGGGAAAAGTAAATGCAAAGGGACAGGCAATTGAACCTCTCAGGTCTTATAAAATACACGGAAAATACCTCGATTTAACAGAGGCAATAGGAAAAGACAACGCTGAATTGAGTGGCAAAAAACAGATTTATTTACACGTTGAGGATTTACTCGGTATGCACACAACTGCCGATTCGATTGATCGTAGGAGACTCGAATCAGAGACACAAAGAACCCTCCTCTCAAAAGAAGTGATGGAAAACTATGCCCTCATTATGGGCCACGAGATAAAGCTCAATGAATCCGATGAAACCTATAAGCTAGCCTGTTCAAAAGAAATCTACAAGGCCAATCGGTTTTTAGACTATCGCTCAAGACTGCTCTATTACTATAGCTTTATTAATCATTTTTTGGCGGGACTTTCAAAAGGGGCGACTTATGAGTACGCGGGAAAATCTCTAGTAACGGAGATTCCAGACGGTGAAGTGTGGCAATTATGTGAACTAGAAGTAACGGCGTACCATGGAATATATATAAATAAAAAAACAAATGAACTTGTTAATGAAAATTGTCTCGAAATAGACGCCATTTATGCCCAGATGGCAAAAAACATGAGAAAAACGTTAAATGAATTCGTCGAAAATTATAATGCGATGATAGAAAAACAAAACGAGCTAAATAAAAATAAACCTCAAATGAAAAAAGCGATTGTGCAAGAACCGATTAAATTTGAAAACTTTACAGAAGAGAAAATCAACCAAGATTTGCACAATATTGTGTATATCCTAAGCGATTTAAGACACAAACTTATGCACTTTGAATACCGTTATTTTGATCTTCTGATGACGGGTAAAAAAATGGGCGAAAAAAGTGAAGTAGAAGTAAGTGTCCCTGATCGGAATTCAGAATTACCCGCCTCAAAGAATCAACCATCTAAGGATAAATTTAGGAAAGGAAAAAAACTTTCAGAACTATTAAACCTTAATATTTTAAAAGAATTAGACACATTTGTAAAAGTGAAAGAATCGTATCAAACTACTTATTTAGAAACAAATGACAAAATAGAAATCTTAGGTAAGTTAAAAACTGCCAAATCTATTTATCAGATTTATCATCAAATTTGTCAGCGCAAAAACGGATTTAACAAATTTATCAATTCCTTTTTTATTGTCGATGGAGAAGAAAATACAGAGGTTAAAGACTGCATAAACGAGGTTTTTAGAAAGGAAATTCACTATTTTGAAACGGAAATAGCCAAATCCAATAAAGACACACTAGATGATAAATATAAAAATAAAAATCAATCCCAAAAAACTAGAGACAGAATGGAAGATCAAATAGAGGAATGCAAACGTTACCAAGACGATGAATCCAATATAGATACTTGGGTTGCTTACCATAAGGATATTCATTATAGCAAGAGATATAAGAAATTATACAGTAAACATAAAACGCTTGTAGGCAATCTTAACAGCGCTGTTTCAAAGGGTTTAGATGGTCAAGTAATTAAGAAAATCAACGACGATATTGCAATTATAAAACGAGAAATGAATGAAATCACCAAAGCCAATTCAAAATCTAGATTGAGATATAAAATGCAAATGGCCTATGGCTTTTTATTTGTTGAGTATGGTCTCAAAATTCCTAAATTTTTAAATGATTTTGATTTAAGCCATGAGAGAACAGCGTCAAAAATAAAGGGATATACATCGCCAGAAAAAGTGACTCAATACCTGACCAATGGTGAGGGGAATAAAGATAATTTTAATTTAGATGAATTAACGAAAAATTTTAAAAAACAAATGAAATTTGAGTTCTTAAAATTAAATGAAGATAACAATTTGATTAAACTCTATATTTTGATCTATCAACTGTTGCCACGAGAATTAAAAGGTGACTTTCTTGGTTTTGTTAAAAGCAATTATTACGATCTTAAGCACGTGGATTTTCAAACAAGAGAAACAGAAGCAAAAGATCAATTTTTTCACAACATGCGATTGTTTGAAAAAAACGTGAAAGCATTTGATTTGATCCAATATTCAATAGGCGATGAAATGTCTCAATTGGGCAATGAGACCTTTAATTTTTCACAAGCGCTATCAAAAATAGTATCCGACGATACAATCCTTAATAGTGCTACCGAGATTCCCAACATCAATTGTTTGGTTTATGGAAGCCTATTAAAATACTACGAAAATGCTTTTAGACTTTCTAGTGAAATCGAAATTCGCGCCTTAATAAAAATAGCAAGGAAAGAAAAAGAAGTGGTTGATCATTCGAATAGCTATTCGATAAATAAGGCACATAGCAAAATTGAAAAAGAATTAAAAGAGAGAGATAGAGATAAGGAAGTTTCATTTTTTTGCATATTAGAATACGCCCATAAAAATTCTCTAAATCAAAAAGGCGACTACACTGATTCTGAAATTTATGATAAAGCATCTAACTTACGAAATAAGATTGCCCATTGTGATTATAGAAATCTGTTTATCACAAATATTATTTGTGAAGCGGAAAACATAAATGTTAAGGTAAAATATTTAATTGACGTAAGCAACACAATCGGCCTTAACACTGTCGATTTAGGCAATGATATGGTAAATGATTACTTGATGTCTTATGATAAACAGATGACGTATCTCGTTAAAACCTCTGAAGAACTTCTAAAAGAAAGCCGTTTGGATAAAAGCAAAGAAAAAAAAGAAAGGCGAGACAATTTAAAAAATGAAACGAGAAGTCATTCAGAAATTTATATGGAATATGAATGGATTAGTGATTACCTCGTGAAGCTAAAAGACAATCACGAAATATTATTGAAAAAAAATAAGACTGAGGATCTAAAACTGAATCGAGCGTATGAACTCATAAAAAACTATAATGTGGCTTTGAATAATAAATCAAAGATAAAGATAAGCGAGCTCACTGCAGATCATATCAATAACAATTGGGTGAACATCTGGGGAGTACTTAACCATGAACTTCAAGAAATAAACGGCCTTTATTTGTACAAGGTCACTCCAAAAATCAAAAAAGGTATTTACCTTGTTTTAACCGATAAAAAGAATTACTGCCTTAATATAAATTTCTATACGCTTAAAAAAGTCCCTTCAAAAGATGATTCTGAAATGACTGAAGAAAGATATTTGAGGGATATTTCTGAAAAGTATTATTTTACCGTTGGTGAAGATAGTATGAAAGCATTAAAAGATAGACTACAGACAATCAATGATAAGTGCATTGTTAATTATGTAAACAAAATTGACTGTAAGAACGAAAATCTAAAAGGAAAATCGGAATTTAAAGTAATCGACGTTTATAATTCTTGGGATAAAAAATATCTGAGCATTTCAAATGAAGAATCGCAGCATTGGTCTGTAGAAACTAAACGAGATAAGAAATATAAAGAAAATCTGATACTAAATCTTATGGAGAAATCTTCTTTTAAATTAAATCTACATCAACTTTAATATTAAAATTTAGTCGATCGCTCATTTTGCAAAAACACTGGGGGATCGACTAAAATAATTATGAGTATTTCCAACCGTTACAACAATGGTACTTGTTACCAATAGCAAAAACGTGATAGAATAAGGTAGATCGACTGAAATAGGTAAATGAGCCCTTGTGGCGTAGCCTTTTCAGCCGACAGGGACTGAACCTTACCATGTAGGGAATTGAACTATATTTTCCGACTTCGTCTGATAACACTTGTGACGGACTGAACCCTACCATGTAGGGAATTGAACGATGGGGATATAGTAGGTGGATTTGGATCGCTATAGACTGAACCCTACCATGTAGGGAATTGAACGCATTTTTCTTGGGTGTTGGGAAGTTTGACAGAGATGACTGAACCCTACCATGTAGGGAATTGAACTAATCTTCTGTTAAATAATCACAATCAACGCTTACAGGACTGAACCCTACCATGTAGGGAATTGAACGCTTGTTATTTTGTATTTAATCATTTTTTACTCTCCGACTGAACCCTACCATGTAGGGAATTGAACATGTGGTCTTCAATTTTTGGTTCTGACTTTAGCCATGACTGAACCCTACCATGTAGGGAATTGAACCTTTGCTCGATTAGATCGCTTAATTCGTTGTAGCTACGACTGAACCCTACCATGTAGGGAATTGAACCTGGGTACTCTCGTACCTCTATGAAATCCATTTCCGACTGAACCCTACCATGTAGGGAATTGAACCTGAAACACCTAAATGTTTGCATAATGCATTCATTGACTGAACCCTACCATGTAGGGAATTGAACCTTGGTCTTCTTTTACCAATGATGAATATGAGCCACGACTGAACCCTACCATGTAGGGAATTGAACTTTTCTTTAGTACATACAAAATTGAGTTGAATATCTGGACTGAACCCTACCATGTAGGGAATTGAACTCATTACAGCTGTATTGTCAAGATCATCTTCCGAAGACTGAACCCTACCATGTAGGGAATTGAACATGACTGGATCGCGTTTATTGAGGCAAATAAAAACGGACTGAACCCTACCATGTAGGGAATTGAACTAATGTTGACGGTTCTCTCAAAACTGTCTGGATATCGACTGAACCCTACCATGTAGGGAATTGAACTCTGTCGAATCGTCAAAGTATGCTATTGTTGTACTTGACTGAACCCTACCATGTAGGGAATTGAACTAAGCACTTCACTTAATATTTCAATTTCGATCTCAGACTGAACCCTACCATGTAGTAAACGGTCGAATAATTAAAAATCACAATTCGACCCCGACCGAACGCGGTCGTATTATTTGACCCAAATATTGATGGCACATTTTTTCGATTTTAAGTGGTGCCAAACAAATACTTTAGTCTTAAATGGGGTCACTCTCTCCACTTTATATTGCACTCATAAACTTTTTAGCAAATTAGAGTATGCATCTACCAAAACACAGCAAATCCCTTGCTGTATTTTTTTTGCGCATTTTTCCAAGCCGTTGTGAAAAGCTTTAAAAATGTAACTTGTTACTGCTTTGTTGGTTTTATGTAAAATTCTAAATGACAGAATAGTTAAATTTTTTACATATATTTCATTCAGTACTTACGTTGATAGATTAAACTGACAAGGTATTAAGTTTTATTAAAACAATGTTTACTTAACGCTAATAGAAAGGAGTTGTATATGCAAAAAATCGAGCTGATTTCTATCGACAAGGCCTATGAAGTGGGCAATCCCATTATTGAAAATTTAAATTTAAACATTGATGATGGCAGTTTTACGGTGCTACTTGGTCCGTCTGGATGTGGCAAATCCACCATTCTTCGCATGATCGCGGGCCTCGAAAAAGAAACGGGAGGCGAAATTTTTATCGGTGGCAAAACCATGCAAAATGTCGAACCGGGTGATAGAGACATCGCAATGGTGTTTCAAAACTATGCACTGTACCCCACGATGACGGTTAGAGGCAATATTGAATTTGGACTGGAAAACAACAAAATTCCAAAAGATGAGCGCAACACACGCATCCATGAAATCTGCGACATGATCGGTATAACGGAGTACCTAAATCGCAAGCCCCAATCTTTATCAGGTGGCCAAAGGCAGCGCGTGGCACTGGCGAGAGCTATGGTTAAAAAACCATCGGTATTTTTAATGGACGAACCACTTTCCAATTTAGATGCCAAACTTAGAAGTCAAATTCGCACAGAACTCATTGAACTTTACCATAACCTAAAAACCACATTTGTCTACGTGACGCATGATCAGGTAGAAGCGATGTCTATGGGGACACATATTATCCTTCTTAATAAGGGTGAAATCATGCAACAGGGAAGTCCAATTGAGATTTACAACAATCCACAAAATATTTTCACGGCACAGTTCATCGGAACACCGCCGATGAATATTCTAAAAATGAGTGATATCAATAATTTCAAAAGGGTTGATGACGACGTAGCCTATGTCGGATTTCGGCCTGAGCATGTACAAATTGCGCCTAAAAATTTAAGCAATATGTTTGCAGGAAGTGTTTTAAGACTCACGGGTAAAATTGTGACACACGAAGTTCTGGGTTCAGAAATTCTTTACAAAGTGGAAACGCCAAGTGGTGTCATTCTTTTGAAAATATTTGATCTGAGTCAGATTTTTGAAGGTGAGATATCAGTCGTTATTCCTGAAAAAAATCTTTGCTATTTTGATCATAACGAAAACAGGATAATTCCAAGGGAGATAGCGGATGGCAAACAACTATGTATCTGACAGGCGATCTCAGTCAATTGAAAGCCGTGCTCTAAAAGTCAATACACGTGGAGAGACACTTAAAATAATAGGAAAGAAAGCCCTTCCATATGGTCTTGTTGCACCATCATTGGTTGTCTTTATCGTTTTTATGATTTATCCAATGATCTACATGATTTATTTGAGCTTTCATAAATGGAATATGCTCAGTGATAAAACGTTTATTGGATTTTCAAATTATACAAAGCTTTTTTCGGATCCTAGTTTTCTAGAAGTAGTAATGACAACGGTAAAATTTATGGTCGGAACGGTAAGTGTGTCCGTTATTCTCGCGCTTATTCTTGCACTTTATTTAAAAGAAAATACAGCGATTAATAAATTTTTACAAAGCGTGATCTTCGCTCCTTATATTGTTTCGCTCGTTTCGATTTCATTTATTTTCATGTGGATGATGGACAGTGACCTTGGGTTATTTAACTACGCACTAAATCTGCTCCATCTTCCGACCGTTCGGTGGCTAGAAAATCCAAACGTTGCCATATATTCTCTCGTTCTTGTGAACGTATGGAAAGGCGTTGGCTATTATACGCTCATATTCATTTCGGCATTTCAAAGCATTCCGCCTTATTTGTATGAAGCGGCAAAACTGGATAACGCGAGTAAGACGAAAACGTTTTTCAAAATTACACTCCCCATGATCTCACCGACACTTTTTTTTATCACATTAACGGGAATCATTGGGGGACTCAAAGTTTTTGAAACCATTAATATCATGACCGCGGGTGCAAATGGCACGAATACTCTGGTTTATAATCTTTACCAATATGGCTTTCAATTTCACAAAATTGGCTATGCTTCAGCCATGGGCGTCATTTTGATGGTGATTATCGGGATTTTGACACTGTTTTATTTTAATACACTCAGCAAAAGAGTTCACTACAGATAGGAGGAAGCACAATGAATCAGTCTAGTAAGCTAAAAACTGTCTTAAAGTGGATTTTGAACATCCTGATTTTTCTCATCTTTTTTGTGCCATTTTATTGGATGCTTTTGACGAGTATCAAATCACTTGGGGAAACGTTGCAATTTCCACCTACTTTTTTAGTAAAAACACCCCATTTTGAAAATTTCAAAAATGCGTTTGAGGCAATTCCGTTTTTAAAATTTACGGTGAATAGCATCGTCGTGGCACTTGGAACCCTATTTTTTCAGTTTATCACAGTCGTTCCAGCGGCCTATGCCTATGCACGTTACAAATTTAAATTTAAGAGTATTTTTTTTGGGGCAACCCTAGCAACGATGATGATTCCAGCACAACTTATTTTCCTGCCTGTTTTTCTACTCTTTAGCAAGTGGGGAATGATTAATACGTACTGGTCATTAATTCTTCCCTATGCGTCAAGTGCTTTTGGCATTTTTATGCTAAGACAGACATTTATGCAAGTTCCAGAAGAATTGATTGAGGCGGCGCGCCTTGATAAAAGCAGTGAATTTCAAATTGTGACTAAAATTATGCTCCCCATCGCAAAACCGACCCTCGTCACACTGGCCCTCCTTACGTTTATCGAGACGTGGAACAATTATTTTTGGCCACTTGTAATGACGACAAATGACACTGTAAGAACTTTACCTCTTGGAATTGCTTCACTGCGTATGGTAGAAAGTGGTATCAACTATCATACCGTTATGGCGGGAAATGTCATTTTGATTATTCCGATTTTAATCGCGTATTTCTTTGCACAGCGCCATATAATTGAGGCGTTTACCTATATGGGAGAAAAATGACCCCATTAATTCATTTAAAGGAGACGGACTATGAACATTCAATTTAAAAAGACAATCAGTGCACTGCTTATAATGACCACAATGCTCCTTGGTATAACGGGATGTGGCGCAAGTAGTGATGCAAGTAGTGAGGTAAGTGCTAACACGAATACAACAGCATCCAAGGATAACGCAGTGACTGAAATTACGTATTGGTATGCGTGGACAGACAAAATACAACAAAACAACATTGACTTAACCGATGAATTTAATCAAACGGTGGGGAAAGAAAAAGGCATTCACGTGACGGCAGAATATCAAGGGACTTACGATGATGTACATCAAAAATTACAAGCGGCCTACATCGCTGGCGAAGCGCCAAATGTAGCCGTTATGGAAATTGCATCTATTAAAACATTTGCGATGAACGGCGTGTTAGAACCACTCGACCCTTATATTAAAGCTTCAAATGTGGACATGAGCGATTTTCAACAAGGTTTAATGCAAAATTCCTATTATGATGATGTATGTTATGGGCTTCCTTACCTAAGAAGTACCCCCATCATGTATATGAATACGACACTTCTTAAAGAAGCAGGACTCGATACAAGTGGTCCGAAAACGTGGGACGAACTCGCTGAGTATGCTAAAACGGTGCACGATAAAACCGGAAAATACGGCATTTCACAGTACAGTTATATTTGGACATTTGAAGCCTTTATGCTTGAACATGGCTCTAGCATTTTAGACGATACTGAAACAGCGACCAATATAAACTCAGATGCTGCAAAAGAAATTATCAATTTTTATAAAGCGCTTAAAGCGGACGGCGTCTCACATCAACTCTCTTCTGGTGAAAGTGACAAACTTAAAGCCGATGTCATGAATCAAGATACGGCAATCTGGTTCAGCTCAACAGGCAATTTAACTAACAATCTTCAAATTGCGAAAGACAATGAATTTGAGATTGAAATGGCGTTTATTCCCATGGCAAAGTCTTACGGCGTTCCAACAGGTGGATGTAATCTCATTGTGACAAATAGTGGCACAGAAAAGGAAAAACAAGCCGCTTGGGAGTATGTCAACTGGATGACTTCAACAGAACAGACGATTAAAGCCAGCAAAAATACCGGCTATTTACCAACGCGCACAAGTGCAAAAGACTCCGATGCAATGAATGCACTCTATAAAGAAATTCCACAGTATAAAGTGGCACTCGATCAGCTAGAGTATAGTACAGGTCGTCCGATGAATCCAGGGTATGCAGAAGCTTCAAAGATGATCGTGGATGCACTGGATGCCGTCTGGATCAATGATGCAAATGTGGACACGACACTAGAAAATCTGGAAAAACAAGTCAATGCTGTGTTAAACGAATAAAGGCTCCCCTACAAACTTATAAGAAAGGCATAAAAATATGAGGCATAAATTAATCGTCATTTCTTTGGATTCTCTTCAAACGACAGATTTGAGGTATCTTAAAACGAAACCTAATTTTTCAAAAATTTTAGAAAAAGGCGCAGTCGTTCAAAATGTAAGAGAAATATATCCAACACTCACATACCCCATTCACACGTCAATCATTACAGGCGTTCACCCAAATAAGCACGGGATCACTCATAACCAAATGCCCTCGATTGAACCCGAAAATCCAAACTGGAGCATTATGGGGTCTGATTGGTACTGGTACAGCGATTATATAAAAGTACCCACATTGATGGATGTAGCAAATGAGGCATCATTGGTGACTGCCTCTGTCATGTGGCCAGTCATGGCGGGTAAAAAGCCGACGCACAATTTAGCGGAAATTTGGCCGAACAGACATGAACCGATGAAAACCACTTTTGAACGCGCCTGTACCGAAGAGGTCATGGCACTGTATTATGACAAATACTTCGGAACTTTTAACTGGACAGAGAAAATCGATGCCGATAGCTATGCGATTCCTATCGCAGTGGACATGATACAGCGCTTTAATCCAGATTTGATGTTAATTCATTCTGTTTGTCTAGACCATGAAAGACATGTCAGTGGCGTAGAAGGCCCCAAAATTGACGCATGTCTCAATCGAATCGACGACATTGTTGGAGAAATAATAGAGGCATCTCAAATGGCGGGAAGTTTTGATCAAACAAACTTTGTCTTATTGGGCGACCATGGTCAACTCACGATACAAAAAGTTTTTTTACTCAATGTGCTATTAAAAGAAAAAGGACTGATTCAAACGGGTGCAGATGGAAAGGTGACGCGTTATGATGCTTACAGCTTTTCTGCAGGCTTTTCAACGCATATTATACTAAACAATCCTGAAGATGAAGTGATGAAAGAAAAAGTTTACAGTGTCCTTTTGGAAATTCAGAGGGATTATGAGCCCTACATTGGTCGTATTTTTAATGAATGTGAAGTGGATGTAGAGGAAGGGCTATCTGGTGATTTTTCTTTCGTCATCGAAAGTGGCGACGGGGTCATCTTTGATAACGAACTCGGAGACTGCGCGATACTAGAGGTTAAAATAGCAAACAATGAGGTGTATAAAGGCATGCATGGCCACCATCCATCCAAAGGACACAAACCACCTTTTATCGCATTCGGCCCCGATGTCAAATCGGATGTGGTGATCAATAGTGGTGATCTATTGGATATTTGTCCAACACTTGTGAAATTACTGGATGTCCAAATGGACAATTTAGAGGGAAATCCCTTTTTAATATTTAAGTAAAGAGCCAGCAAATGAATCAAGATAGGGTATGATCGTCCATTAAACGATGTTCATACCCTTTAATTTTGGCTCAAAGTCAAATGTTGGGGTGACGATTGATAAAATCGTTGCCCTTACTTATTTTTAAGGACTTTCTATTGAACTTTAAAATATGACTTATGA
>JASGMZ010000068.1 GCA_030156305.1 Bacteroidales bacterium
AGGGAATGTAGTACTTAGCGATAAATTGGGCAAATAATCGGCTTTGTACGTTCTGAATTCCCAATAGCTGGCCCGAAAGCGGTGTTTCGCCATGATGGCGTCGGGCGACTGTTCGCGGGCAAGCTGCACTACCTCATCAAAGGTTAATTCTTCGGTGAGGGTGGGTTGGGCGGATAAATTTAATGAGCCTATAATTAATGCTATAACAATATAAAGAGCCTCTTTTTTCATAAATTTTGATTTTTATTCGTAAAAATATATTTTTTATATCAAAAAATAACGTAAAATTTAATGAATAACTTTTACCGATTGTAATTTATACAAATAATAATACATCAACGGTATAAAGAACAAGCTGACCATTGTTCCCAACCCTAAACCACCAATAACAGCAACAGCTAAAGGATATTGCAACTCGGAACCTATATCATTGCCAAATAAAAAAGGTACCAGCGCTAAAATAGTTGTTAAACTTGTCATAATAATGGGTTTCAGCCTTCTTGTACCCCCTGAGTGAATGGCTTCAATCAATGGGTATCCCTCACGTTTCAATCGATTAATGGTATCAATTTTAAGTATCGAGTCGTTAATAATAATTCCTGTCATTACAATTATTCCTATTAACGATAAAATATTGATACTGGTATTAAAAATATACAAAAATAATAATGCACCACCAATATCTATAGGCACTTCTATTAAAACAATTAATGGTTGTAACAAAGATTCGAACTGCGCTGCAAGGATAAAATAAAGAAGCAGCAATGACACGATTAAAACAACACTCATTTCTTTTACTAACTTTTGGGTTTCGAACCACGAACCTGCAAAATTCACATGTAGGTTTGGAAATTTATCTATTGTTGATTGAATCCTCTGGACATTCTTCCTGACATCATTATCCTCAGCACTAATCATTATGGGGATATAAGCACCATTCTCATTAGACACTATAGATTTATAATCTGCCACCTTATCTATGGTTAACAAAGCGGTAACAGGTATTTTATCCCCCTGTTTATTCTGCACAAATGTATTTTCCAGGGATTGATAAACAGATGCCCCGTTTTGCCCGGTTACTACCGGAACAAAATCTTTTTGATGTATAATTTGCCCTATCTGGTTTTTATTAAATGCATTTCTTATAGCTGTTTGCAAATCTTCTAACCGGATATCATAAGTTAAAAGTTTTGTTTGATTTATTTTTAAATGTATATTTTGTTGTTTGGGAATATTACTTATCGTTACCGGGATATCATTTATTATCTGGGCATACAAGCTATCCATGACAGCTTGCGGGGGTACCACCTCGCCTTTTAAAGAGCTTACCTCAGCCACCAGCAAAGCATCATCTTTCCCGGAAAATATTCGACGAAAAATATTGTCCGGGGGGCTACATTCCATTTTTGCCTGTGGAAAATTTTGTTGAATTATTAAATCCAGTTTTTGTTGAATCATCTCGATATCTTTCTGAGTTTCTGCTTTGATATACAGTTGACATTCGTTTATATCCATATCTAAAGACTGGTTTAACAAAAATTGTTGTACCCCGAGGTAACTGTTTGTTTGCCGGATATTATTACAAGAAGTAATCAATTGATTTACCCGCTGTTTATTTTTATCCAAACTCAAATTTTCATTCCAGTCAATTTGAACAATCAACTCTGTTTGACTGATATCAGGCATCTGTTTTTTATCCAAAACAAAAACAAGCATTATCCCCAGCAAGATAAAAACAGAAAAAACGGGAACAATTATTCTCCTGTAACTAAAAACAAAATCGAACCATTTATTATAGTGTTTTTCCAGGTCAAACAACACAAAATGGCTCTTCGATTTTTCATTATAATTTACATGAAACAGTTTGTAAAGCACGGGCAAAATAGTAATAGATACAATCAACGAAACAAAAAGCCCGATAGCTACAGCCATTGCCTGATCATAAAATAACGCCCCGGATATGCCGCTTAAAAAAATCAGGGGAATAAACACGGCGCAGGTTGTAAGCACAGACGAAATAAGTGGCCTGATAACCTCGTTGGTTCCATTAACAATTGCATTTAGTAAACTCTCACCTCTCTTATTGTACTGTGCAATATTATCGATAACGATAATTGAATTGTCAATCATCATCCCTACTCCCAGAATCAATCCCGAAAGAGAAATAATATTAACCGACAATCCAATGATATAAAAAAACAACAAACTGATAACCAAAGAGACAGGAATGCTAAAAGCAATTAACAAGGGGGCACTGGGATTACGAATAAATAAAAACATAATGAGAACTGCCAGGACACATCCAATCACAAGGCTTTGTTTTAAATTATTAATGGAATAATTTAATAATAGCGTTTGGTCGCGGCTGATGTCAAAATTCAGCTCAGGGTAATCTTTTTGAAACTGTTCTAACACCTTTCTAACTTCCTCTTTCATTTTATTCATTTTGGCTGAGGAGTGTTTTATAATCGCCAGGTTTACCGATTCTGTCCCGCCATTAAGATACAACCCTTTTCTTTCCCTGGTACGGGTTCCAATTTCGGCTAATTCTCCCAGCCTGAACACCCGTCCTCCTTTATTAATCAAAATATTGCTAATATCATCAACACTTTTCAGTTCATTGTTAAACATCAGGTTATATTGATAATGGCCATCCTGAACTAATATACTTCCCGGATTTAAATTATTTTGTACAAAAGCTTCCTGTAAATCAGACAGGGTAAGGTTTACGTTTCTAAACTTTTCCTTATCAGGAATAATATAAATTTCCGGAAAAACAATCCCTGTAACATCTGCCAATGCCACTTCGGGCAATTGTTCTATCCGTTTTTTTATTACATGATTCACAAACTCACTTAACTGAAGAGAAGAAAGGGACGAAGAGCGTTTCTCATTTTCGGAGATATTGAGATAAAATACCGGGATATCAGTTGCGCTGGCTTTTATTATCCTGGGCCTTTGTACATCTTTGGGCATATAAGCCATGACCGCATCAATTTTATCGTTTACTTCTAAAAAAGCATAGTCGATATCCACACCAAACTCAAATAATAACCTGATTACAGCCTGGTTATTTTTTGTTTCGCTTTGAATATCTTTAACCCCCGAAACCTGTAACAGCTGTTTCCTGAAAGGAGTAACAACAGAGCTTTCCAATGTGTGTAGCGAGGTATTTTCCCTGTTGATGTGGATGGTAATCTCAGGAATATCAATATCGGGCAATAAAGAAACCGGGATACGCTGTGATGCAACTATCCCCATTAATATAAAAGCAATAAAGCTCATGATGGTGGCCACCGGCCTTTTAACTAAAAAATCTACCATTTCATTTCTTTTTATTTACAATACCTTTTAATAAGATCGGCAAGAAAATAACAATTGCCGGGACAGAAAAAATAAGGCCTCCAATGGTTCCTACAGCCAAAGCAAACCAAAAGGGTTCTCTGTTACCCCAGAAAATGAACGGGATAAGCCCTAAAATGGTCGACATAATGGTTAAAAATATAGGGATAATTTTGCTGCTATAAGCTTTGATATACCTCCTCAACCGAATTACACCGGGTTTGTGCTTATCCAGGTTATTTAAATCATTGATAATATAAAGGGCCGAATTAACAACCAACCCGCTAACGAGTAAAAAAGCTGCATAACCTCCCTGGTCGAATTTAAATTCGAACCAGTAAAAAGTTAAAAATATCCCGATAAATGACAGCGGAATCATAGCAATAACAACTGCCGGCTGCACAAAAGATTCCAGCAAAACGGCACAAATAATATACACAATCAACAGCATTAAAAACAACAAAAGATATTGTTTTTTTTCTTTTACATCCCACCATTGCCCGTAGGATGGGATATACGCTTTATACCCCACAGGTAACAATTGGTTTATTTCCTGTTCATAATCTTTTAACACAATCCTCGACAGCTCGTCGGGGCCAATAAAATCATAGGCTAATGTTAAAATATATTCCTGGTTTTCACGATAAATAGATTCGCTGGCATTTTCTTCTGTTATGGTGGCAATATCTCTTAATTTCATGGTTTCTCCTGCATCCAGTGGATATTGCATAAGAGCCCAAATATCTGATGATTTAGCCCGGTCAGAAAGGATTCTCACTTCTTCAAATTCATCGTTAAACGGGATATCGAACAAGTATTCAGACTGCCGGTTAAAAGAGCCGATTTTGTACACCAGCTCATTTAGTGGTGTTTGGGCATGTGCCAGCGCTTCTTTATCAATAGAGAGGTATCGTTTTTTAGAATTTACAAACCACCACGACTTTCCACTCTCGATAAATATCTCGTTAATCCTCGGGTTTTTAATCAGTTTCTCTTTAGCTATGCGTGTATATTTTAACAAATCATCGTAATTATAGCCTGTAAAAATTAACCGTGAATTTTTAAACCCGGAATATAATGCATTGTTAAAACCCCGCCCTACTCCATAAATACTAAAATCGGCACTTGAAATATCAATGGCTTTGCTTTCCAGCCTTGATTTTAATAAATAAGGAAATGCACTATTCTCAAAATCCTTTTTAAAATAGATGGTTAGTTGCGAATTGTTTAAACTATAAATATTAGTTTGATAAAAATCAATTTCCTCAAATTTTCCCAGATAGTTTTCAAAATCGAGGTATATTTCATTTAAGTGATCAATTGTAGCCCCTTGTGGCAATTGAATTCGCACATGTAAAGTAGTCCGTTGGGGCGAAGCAAAGTAATTATCTTCTCTAACATATTCTGAAAACAATCGTAATGTACCGCCTAAAACCTTATCCACTACCGGCTTAATGTTTTCGATATACTTTTCGTGCCCCAGCGTTTTGTTGTACCAGCTTACATACCACTGCTCCCCTTCTAATTGAGCAGGTAACAAAAAAACAGGCAATCCGAAAGCCAATACCCCGGCGATTAATATAACCACACGGTATTTGGCGGTAAAACGAATAAATTTTTGATACCGCCGGTTAAAAGTAACCACTCTCCTTTTACGATGAATAAACAACCTGCCTTTTCTGTTGGCCAGAGGGATTTTTTCCATTAACGAGGGGATAAAAAACAACGCGATAGCCAATGATACCGAAAGGTTAATAATAACCACCCAGGCAAAATCGATTAAATTAATCTGTTGTTCTTTTTCAAGGAAAAATATTACCGTTAACGCCCCAATGGTTGTTAATGTAGCTGCCAGTATGGCTAAAAACACTTTACGGTCTTTTTTATGCTTGATATGGTCGGCCATAATAATCGAGTTATCGATTATTATCCCCAGAGATACCGTTATCCCGGCAAGAGAATACAAGTGTATTTCAACCTTCAGGATGTAATAAAAAAATATGGCAATACACAAATTGGCCAATAAACTAATGGCGATAATTGCTAAATATCTGAAGTTACGGCTGATAACCAGCACAAAAACAAATAAAACCAGGATAGAGGCCAATGTACGCCAAAAAGTTTTGTGAATTTCCGTTTCCAAAAATACAGAAGCATCGTAGGCCAGGGTAAAGGAGTAACCAGCAGGCAAGGCCTCTTTCAATCCTTCCATGGTTTCTCTAATGCTTTGTGCCAGCTGTACCTGATTTGCTTCGGGGGTAGCAAAAATTATCATATTTACGGCCGTTAGCCCGTTAATGCGGTAAAAAGACTGCTGTTTTTTTTGCTTATGAGCAATTTGGGCAATATCTTTTAAATAAATAATCTGTCCGTTTATTTTCTTTACAGGGATAACAGGCACTGTCTCCGGATTTTTTTCTGCTCCTTCCAGGGTAGTCATAATAAGCGATGAATCCGTACTTGTTACAGAAGAATATTTTTTCATGCCCAGGTCGGATTGGGTATAAAAATCATATATCGCTTTCCGGATTTCATTTTTATCTATTCCCAGTTGTTTTAACTTATTCGTGTTATAAACTATTTCCCAATGGTAAGGTGTAGAGCCGTGTACTTCAATTTTATGTACCCCTTTAATGGTTGATAACCGGGGCTCGACATGTTTATCGAGGTATTTGTAAAGAGTATAGGAATCAGCATTCCCGTTAATGGTGTAGGTCATTAACTGCACCTTGTTTTCATCGTCAGCGCCTTGCTGCGACACCACAGGATAAGTAACTTCGTTGGGCAGCTTAGGGTAAATTTCGCGGATAAGTGTCAGTATTTCAAAACGCAGCATCTCGGGATTTGCGTTTTCATTGATACTAACCTCTACCTGCCCCCACCCGTTACCTGAAGTTGAAGCAATATGCTCAACCCCTTTTATCAATTGCATAACACTTTCAATTCGCGAGGTAACTTGTTTTTCAACGATTTCGGAAGTAGCCCCGTAATAGTTAAAATGTATATAAATTACCGGCAATGTTTTATCCGGGTTTAACTTAACAGGAACAGAACGCAAAAGGCTTAAACCAATAATAATAAACAGGATAAAGATAATGTTAATGGTAAAAGCGCTAAATGCCGGAGTATTTTTCTTGTGCCTGTTATCCATTACCCACCAAACGGTTCATTAGTTTTCAATCATTTCGGCTTTAACAATCACATCGTGGCCCAGGTTAAAATTATTGCTTACAATAACGATATCACCATTGGATAAGCCATCCGTTATGGTTACCTGGCTTAAATTTTCGAGACCTGTTTTAACATAAACCCACTGCGCAATACTATCATTTTTAAGGGTAAAAACCATTTGGCGCCCCTGGCGGTCAAGAACCGCTTCTTTAGGGACAACAAGCTGCCCGGGAATTTTATTTTTTACAATAACATCGGCATTCATCCCGTCGAGCAATACCCCCTCCGGGTTTTGAACAATTGCTATAACCTGTATCATTCCGTTTTCATCTACCGAAGGGTTTATTTCATGTATAGAGCCTGTAAATTTTTTACCGGGGAAAGCGTAGGGAGTAACTTCAACAGTTGTGCCAACAGCAATCATATTTAGTTCGGTTTCCAGCATCCCAAAATGGACTTCCATTTGCCTGGTATCCATTAACACAGCAAAATAATCGCTTTTGGCCGAATAGTTATTTTCTTTTAGCTGAATATCAGCAACCACCCCGTCAAAAGGAGCTTTAAGCACGGTATGTTCCAGGTTGTACTCCGCTTCGCGCAGGGCAAACCGGGCATCGTTATAACCACTGCGGCCACGGGCGGTTTTCAACACTGCGGGGTCAATATCGGCCGTATCGGCCGTTTCGGGACTATGGGCATAAAGAATGTCTTTAAGCTCAATTTCGGCTTTCAGTAAGTTATTCTTTGCCTTTTCGAGTTGCAGTTGCTGGTTAAAATCATCTAACCTGGCCAACACCTGTCCTTTTTGAACCCACTGCCCGTTTTTTACATTTATCTGTCGTATATTTTCGTTACTCTTAAATACAAGCCTTGCTTTTTTTACCGGCGATAAAACCCCATTGCTTACCACCTGTTGATAAAAAACATCCGGCTGAACAACGATGGCTTTTACTTCGGGTGTTTTATGCCTGTAAACCGTTTTTTCCATCTCGCTATACTGGTCAGACTTTTTAGGCGACTGGCACGAAACAGCTAAAACCGGTAAAAACAGGTATACCAAAGCCCTGTAAATTGTATTTCTCAAACTCATAGGTATATGATTATCATTTTCATCTCAAATATAGGGATATTATTGGATTTTTTTGAAAATGCGTCCAATAAAAAAAGGATTGTTTTTTGACCATGAAAATAAAACATGTGTAGCCTCTCCTATAATAGCACTTTCGGGTATAGGGCCAAAATGCCTTGAATCAATAGAGTAAGCACGATTATCCCCCATTACAAAATAATAATTATATTTAAAAGTATAATTTGAAGCTGCTGATTCATTAATAAATATCTCTCCATCTTTTTCATGAATATCCTGTTTTTCATATCGTAAAATAATATTTTCATAAAACTTATAATTCAACAAATCAATATAAACAGAACTCCCTTCTGATGGTATTACTAATTTACCCATCTTAAACAAATTAGAATCAATAGAATTATACCTAACAGCATTTATTTTCATACGATGACTTCCGGAACTGTACATTAAACTGTCCCCTACACCATTAATAATAATATTTTCAACGTTAAATATAACTGTATCGTTTGGCGTGGCTATACATCTCTTTATTAATGGCTTTTTAGAATATTCATCAAGTTTGAAACAAATTACATCTCCTTTAGTTGGGAAATCTTGATTTTTAGATTTATTTACCAAGATATAATCATGAGGCATTATTAAATCTTGCATACTTGTAGTAGGGACATGAAATATATTAATAAAATATGTTTTTACGAAAATACCAAATATAACTGAAATAGAAACTACAAGAATTAGCTTAATTAATTTTACAATCACTTTCAAAATATTTAATGATTTGATCTTCATAAAGAACTTGCATTTTTGCATTATCAATAGGACTCCCAATTACCTTAATTTTATCTTCTATAAGCAAAAAAGTATGCAAGGATGTATTTTCAGGAATATCATTGTTTGATAAAAATTCATCCCTTTCAATTCCAAAAATTAAAAAATCAAAACCTTTATTTTTAAGCAGAAAGTCTTCTAAAAAATTATAATTATTTGAATAAGTGAAAAAAATAAAATCTATCTCATCTGAAAATTGATAAGAATCAATAAATTCTGACCATTTTTTTATCTGGTTTAAACAAAATCCGCAATCCCCATCAAAAAGATGCACAATCTTAATTGCTTTATTATAATTATCTAAATTAACACAAGTATCCCGATAATTAATAACAGAGTAATTTTCCGGAAATAATAAATACTTATCATGACTTTTAGAAATAAAAGACTTTTTAGAATTATTTGTGCATGAATAGAATTGAAATAAGAAAAACATAATAAATATTTTTACTAATAATTTTCCCATATTACAAATTAAATTTTACAATTGTCGGATAAGGATTTGCTGTAGTTCCATATATTATTTTATCATCTTCACTAACAGCAAATGTTCTTAAGTTAATATCAGTTTTTAATTTCTTTACTAATTTCCCATTCCAATCAAACACCAATATTGTATTAAATATAAATGCATTCCCCATCATTTCCATCATTCCCAATTCTGAGTATAATATATAAAAATAGTTTTTAGTACTATACAAATTTTTATACCCAATAATATTTTCTTTTACTAAGGCAGTCCTGTTATTGGAGGATACAATTTGGGGATAATTAAAATAATATGTTTTTATCTTTTCAATTAAAAGGTCTTCTTTTACTTCACATACTTCTAATATAGATCCTACAATTGAAACATATGCAAATTTGTTCGATTCTGGTTTTGTTGTAATTTCTCCTTGATATGTAGAGCCTAATTCAACCTGGTTATATAATTCAACTTCATCTCCTACAGGATATTTTTCCTGAATAGAAATTATTTCACCAGCTTTATTAATAATTGCAAACTGGCCATCTTTTAATTGTCCTTTTCCTATATATAAAGAATCATTTAATCGATTTACAGTATAAATAAAATTATCGTCACGTTTCTTTATTTTAAGTATGCCAGGAGTATAACTATTTGGATTTGCTATTAAACTATCTATACTATAATACATATATCCAACGGGATTAATAGCAGAAACTACAAAGGCATTATTTTGCTTATTACACTCAATAAACAAAGGCCACATTAATTCACCCGGCCCGTTACCTTTGGTACCAAAACGAAACATTAATGAATCTGTTTTGATGTTAAAGAGAGCAAAATAAAAATGCTCTGTTTCATCAATTACAAATAACAAACTATCCAATAAAGCAATTTCATCAATATCATGTAACAATGTATCTTCAATAGCTAATTGTTCATGATAAATATGAATCTCATTATTTGACAAATCCAAGATTGAGCTTGGTTTCTTACATGCAAAAAAGATAAGAAATACAATAATTGAAAATTTGAAAAAAAATTTCATAAAAATTTTATAATTAAATTAACGTAATACGACCAAAGGTTTTTATTTACTCTGGCCGTATTACAATTTTACATTAGCGAGTTTGTAATCCTACTGGATCTTCAGCAACAAATGCACCTTCACACGTAAACCCATCATCAAACGTACATGTTCCCTTAAAATTATTACAGCATAAATAATCCGATCCTAAAGCTTCATAATTATTTATTATAATTCCCTTTTTATCAATTCTTAGATTAAAAAATAAAACTGCAATAAAAGTAAAAAGAGCTACAAAAATCAATAGTTTCTTTTTCATAGTTATTAAATTTTTAAAGATTAATAATTAGTGTTACGCAACACCATTTTTTGTAATTACATATACAAATATAGTTATAATTTTTGTTTTTACCCCCCCGTTATATGTTTTACAACATATTTTCATATGTTTTACAACATAATTTTAGGTAAAAGACTTTACAAGCTACTGTTTAAAAGTATTCTAACGTTTATTACACATATTTATTTTTTCTAACGTTACGCGAAAAGGAAGGTTAACAACTCATTATAACGTTTATTTATAAATACAGATTTTTCTTTTAAAAAATAAATTTAGGATATTATTGGATTTTTTTGAAAAATTGGGGTGTATTATACAAGTTATTCAATATGATTTAAATATTTACTATATTGAATTAATTCAAGATAATTCTCTAATTTTTCCTTACTATCATTATTTAAAATAAAAACAACTTACACAAATTTAAACAATTAAAATCAGTGGGTTTTAATGTCCTCTAAGGAATCCTTATATATATAATCTAATACTTTACTCAAATTTTCATTAGGACTTAGAATAGATCCTTGAGCAATAATTTCATTATTAGAATTTACTATTATAGTTCTATCACCTTCAAATAAAAAGTTGTTAGCTGTTAAAAAGAGATTATCTTGATCCATCACCACATTATTTTTTAATCTTTCCTGTTTTGTTAAATAGTGTATAAATGATTGATTAACACCATGAACAATAAAATAAATACATGAATTCATTTCCTTTTTTTGAAGTATTGATTCCCAACCTTGTAACTCACTAAGGCATTCAGGGCAATTCGTTTCAAGAAGAACTAAAATAGTATATTCACTTTTTATACAACAATTAAATTCGAGACTATCTGGAAAAATAATACAACTAAACTGCTTCGCTTTTTCTTCTTCCTGAGTAGTTGTAGAATTATTCTTATTGACACAACCAACAGCAACTAAGCAAATGATAATAATATAATAAAATAAATTATTCATTTTGAGGTAATTTATATTTTGTTAATGGCTGATCTTTAAATTTATTAATCCCATAAATGATTCTATTTTCTTCATCAATGGTAAATCCAACTATAGGATCCTCCAGTTTATATAAACAAACTGGCTCTCCTTCTATTGTGAACACCTGAATATATGACCCTTGTCGCCAACTATCATCTCCTTGAAGTAGAGGTTTTCCTGCATATAAAGCATAGATATAACCATTAGTGGTTAATACACTATAATAACAAATATTGTAATCAACCTTACCATTTGACAATTCCTTTGTTTTAAGATTGTCTTTTGATTTTACTCTAAGTGTTTTTATTAAATCTCCATCTTGATTAAAAATTTGAATAATATCAAATATATTGTAAGCCAAAACTATATTTTTAGTAGCATAATTATAATCAAGTTGTGCTTCTGCCCAAGAAACTTTTACTCCTTTTGGATACTCTCCTTTATTACTTATAATATTTTCATTATTATCAAAATATATTAACCTGGCATTCTCAATATTACCTGATCCAACAAAAGTACTATCATTTAAAACACCTATTTTATACATTCCGAAAGAGTTCACAGGTAAATAAACAGATTTTAAATTTTTAAAAGTCCCAATATCACTATTAGTGTAATAAAATAATTGTTTTTTCATATCATCAAAAAACCAAATATTTTTCTTCTTATCCACCTTAATATCTGTCACATAATTAAATTCTTCGGGGCCATCTCCAAAAGGACAAATGCTATCAACTAATTTATTTGTTTTAATATTTATTACATATACAAAAAAATTTTCCTTTTTATACAGTTTAGAGTCAGCAACAAAAATCAGAGAATCAACCTGATTAATTAAATAAGGACTAGCAAAATGACCTACTGGCCCAACATTCTCACTTTCCAGGAAGTATTCTTTTTCGAATGATTTTACAAATATGGTACCGTTGTCGTTTTTGCAACTAGCTAACAGTATAAAGATTACTAAAAGAATATTCCAAGTCTTAATTTTCATAATAAAAAAATTTATAGATAACTAAAGTACTACGTAACACCATTTTTTGTGATTACATATACGAAAATAGTTATAATTTTTGTTTTTACCCCCCATTATATGTTTTATAACATATTGCGTAGGCCGAAACACTGCTAAACTACTATTTAGTGCATCTTAGAAAACACCAGTTTTTTTTAGTGGCGTAATAAAAAACGTCAAGAACAAGGCTTGCGAAGAATTGGCAGCCAGGAGTTTACTGA
>JASGMZ010000069.1 GCA_030156305.1 Bacteroidales bacterium
TTATCTGATACCCTGTTGGCATAAATTATTATAAAACTTAATGTAAATATAATAAAATAATTAATAATGCTAATGCATTATACCGAATTACAAATTCGGAAATGAAAGAAAGCGGAAATACACCTGTCTGCCGAATTTATCCGCCGATAAGTGGACAGGCAGGATTTCCGCTTAGCGTGGGAGTTTACAGTTTAAACTGGCACAATAAAACCGGAATCGCTGGCACAAATCGAACCGTGTTTTCCAAAAGAAACCTTTTCCATAAAAAAATAAAAAAAATTTGAATTAATAATCCTATGTTTTGCAATTCGCAAACGTTTGAAACAATGCTTACAGGTTTTTTAAATTTATTATAAACATCTGCTTACTAACAAGATACATTGTTTCTACCACTTTTTTATGGTATATTTGATGGTACAATAGAATCATTTAAAATCACTAATTTAAGAATCAATTATAACGATGAAAAAAGAGAAAAAAGCACTGAGTTTCTGGCAAATATGGAACATGAGTTTTGGATTTTTAGGTATTCAGTTTGGTTTTGCCCTCCAAAATGCCAATGTGAGCAGAATTTTCGAAACCCTTGGAGCCAAAGTAGATGACATTCCCATTTTATGGATCGCTGCTCCGGTAACCGGGCTCATTGTTCAACCCATTATTGGCCACCTAAGCGATAAAACATGGACCCGCTTAGGACGAAGACGCCCCTTCTTTTTAGTAGGCGCTATTTTAGCCTCTATAGCATTAATTATCATGCCTAATTCACCCACTTTATGGGTAGCAGCTGGAATGCTTTGGATTATGGATACGTCCATTAATATCTCTATGGAGCCTTTTAGGGCTTTTGTTGGTGATAACCTTCCATCGCATCAGCGTACCATTGGATTTAGTATGCAAAGTTTTTTTATTGGTACTGGTGCTGTGGTTGCCTCTTTTCTTCCTTATATTTTTACCGAATGGTTTAATGTTTCCAATACTGCTCCTCCCGGAGAAATTCCATTGTCTGTAAAATTATCCTTCTATTTTGGCGGTGCGGTATTCATTCTTTCTGTATTATGGACTGTTTTCACTTCCAAAGAATATTCACCCGAAGAATTAGCCGAATTTGAAGATAAGGAGTTAGAAGCAAAGATGAAAGAAGAAGAGTTAGCCAATATCAAAAACTCAGGCGGTGATTTCAAAAACGGAGTGGTTTTTTTGATTATCGGAATCATTATCACTTTTGCTCTTACTTTTATTAAGGTCGATAAAGAGGTTTTTATTTTTTCAATAGGACTTGCAATATTTGGATTGCTTGAATTATTCAGTGGTTTTTTAAAACAACGAGGAAAACTAAAAAATGGATTTGTGGCTGTTGTCTCCGATTTTAACACCATGCCACTAACCATGAAACAGTTGGCTATTGTACAGTTTTTCTCTTGGTTTGCCTTATTTGCCATGTGGATTTATACCACTTCAGGTGTTACCAGTCATATTTACGGAACAACAGATACTACCTCAGCCTTATATAACGAAGGTGCCAACTGGGTAGGCATTTGTTTTGGTATTTATAATGGGTTTGCTGCTGTATTTGCATTTTTACTCATTTTGATGGCTAAACTCACCAATCGGAAAATTACTCACGCGGTGTCCTTAATCATTGGAGGCATCAGTCTGGCATCCATTTTCTTTATCAATAACCCAACCATGCTACTGGTTCCGTTTGTAGGAATCGGATTAGCCTGGGCCAGCATATTAGCCATGCCCTATGCTATATTAACCGGTTCGTTACCGGCACATAAGATGGGCGTTTTCATGGGAATTTTTAACTTTTTTATTGTAATTCCTCAGATATTGGCTGCCAGTATTCTGGGTTTTGTGGTAAAAACATTATTTAATAATCAACCCATTTATGCTTTAATACTGGGCGGTTTTTCGATGATACTAGCCGGCATTTTGGTTGTATTTGTTAAAGACAGAGATTAATGACACAAAAAATAAAAGCAATCATTTTTGATCTCGATGGTGTTATTGTCGATACCGCAATATTTCATTTCCAGGCCTGGAAAAAGCTGGCCAATACTATGGGCTTTGATCTTACCAAAGCACAAAACGAACAACTAAAAGGAATCAGCAGGCTGGAATCTTTAGACATATTACTCGAAATAGGGAAAACGGATGCTGTTTCAAATGAAGAAAAACAACAATTAGCAACCAGAAAAAACGAGTGGTACCGAGAGAATATCTTAAAAATGACCCCCCAGGATATTTTACCCGGGGTGAAAAACTTTCTCGAAGAGCTTAAAAAAGCTGATTACAAAATTGCTATTGGCTCATCCAGTAAAAATGCAGGAACTATTTTAGAACGCATTGGCATGAAAGATTTCTTTGATGCCGTAGTGGACGGAACAAAAATTACCCGGTCAAAACCGGATCCCGAAGTTTTTCTAAAAGGAGCTCAGGAATTAAATATTCCTCCCGAACAGTGTTTGGTTTTTGAAGATGCAGAATCGGGTATCGAAGCGGCAAAAAATGCCGGAATGAAAACCATCGGTGTAGGAAAACCGGAAAACTTACCCAAAGCAGATAAGGTAATTCCCGGCTTTAAAAATATAAACATCTCAATAATTGAAAATAGTTAAAATCATAAAAAATCCTTCACACAATGAACGAATATCTTAAACATGATGAATGGTGTATTATCGAAGAAGGTTTTAATCCTGAAAATCAGCGATCATCAGAAAGTATTTTTTCGCTTGGAAACGGACACATTGGCCAACGGGCTAATTTTGAAGAACAATATAGTGGCGATACGTTACAGGGAAACTATATAGCCGGAATTTACTATCCCGATAAAACAAAAGTGGGCTGGTGGAAAAACGGGTATCCCGAATATTTTGCCAAGGTGCTTAATGCACCTAACTGGATTGGTATCAATATTTTAGTAGGAAAACAAGAGCTTGATTTAGCCAAAGTGAAAATCAAAAATTTCCGCAGAGTTTTAAATATGAAGGAAGGATATTTAGAACGTTCATTTTATGCTGAATTTTCTAACGAACAAGCCATAGAAGTTACGGCTAAGCGATTTTTAAGCATCACCCAAAACGAATTAGGTTGTATTAAATATCAAATTAGATGTGTTAATATTGATGATACAATTACCATTGAGCCTTATATTGATGCCGATGTGATTAACGAAGACGCCAACTATAACGAAAAGTTCTGGGAAGAAGTGGATATCGAAAGCAGGCCGGGTGAAGCTTATTTAACGGCAAAGACCAAAAAACTCGATTTTTATGTTTGTACCAGCATGAAATTTAGCATTGAAAAAAACAATACCGAAATAAAAAATACGGTAAAAGAAAACAAACGAAAAAAATACCTGAGTCAGCGTGTTTCTGTCGATTGTAAAACAGACGATGTGATAACCATTTATAAATATGCTTCCATCACGCATTCTGAAAATCATGATAAAGAGCAACTAACCATCGCAGCCCACAACAATTTAGAATCGGCCACAGAAAAAGGGTTTAACCAACTTTTTACGGAACATGCCAACGCATGGAAAAAGAAATGGACAACGAGCGATATAGAAATTGAAGGTGATGTTGCCGGCCAGCAAGGCATACGATTTAACATTTTTCAGCTAAACCAGACCTACACAGGCGATGATGAACGTTTAAATATAGGGCCTAAAGGATTTACCGGCGAGAAATACGGTGGAAGCACCTACTGGGATACTGAAGCCTATTGTCTGCCTTTTTATTTGAGGACATCGGAACAACAGGTTGCCAAAAATTTATTACTATATCGTTACCGCCATTTACCCAAAGCCATTGAAAATGCCGGGAAATTAGGTTTTAAAGATGGTGCTGCATTGTATCCAATGGTTACTATGAATGGCGAAGAGTGCCACAACGAATGGGAAATTACTTTCGAAGAAATTCACCGGAATGGAGCTATTGCTTATGCTATTTACAATTATACCCGCTACACAGGCGATGAATCGTATATTGAGGATTATGGGCTTGAAGTACTCATTGCCATCAGCCGTTTCTGGGCTCAACGGGTTAATTTTTCCCAAGAAAAAAAACAGTATGTAATATTGGGCGTTACCGGACCCAACGAGTACGAAAACAATGTTAATAATAACTGGTATACCAATACGATAGCCCGATGGTGCCTTGATTATACTTTAAAAATGATTACCAAAGTACAGACCGAAGCTCCTGAAAAATATAAAAAGCTGAAAGAAAAAATTCATTTCAACGAGCTGAAGGAAGCAGGCAAATGGACCAATATTGTTGATAACATCTACATTCCCGAAGATGAGGACCTCAATATTTTCCTCCAGCAGGATGGTTTTTTGGATAAAGAGATCATACCTGCCGAGAACCTTGACCCGGAACAAAGGCCTATCAATCAAAAATGGTCATGGGATCGTATTTTACGTTCCTGCTATATTAAACAGGCTGATGTTTTGCAGGGACTATTTTTTTTCGAAGATCATTATGATGAAGATACAATTAAACGAAATTTCGATTTTTATGAGCCATTAACGGTTCATGAATCATCTTTATCACCTTGTGTACACACTATTTTAGCAGCTAAACTAGGCTATAAAGAACAAGCCTACGAACTTTATTTACGTACCGCAAGATTGGATTTGGATGATTACAATAATGAGGTCAATCAAGGTTTACATATTACCAGTATGGCCGGAACTTATCTATCCATTGTAGAAGGGTTTGGCGGAATGCGCATAAAAAACGGTGAGTTACATTTCAACCCATTTCTCCCACCACAATGGAACAAATATTCGTTTATTGTTAAGTTCAGAGGAAAACTGATAAAAGTTGAAGTTACCAACGAAAAAACAATCGTTTATAATCAACACAACGAAAAGATAAAAGTAATTGTACATGGATTAGATTATTCCATTAATGCACATGAATCGCTTGAAATTCGTTAAATCAATGAGGCAAAAAATAGTTTTTAAATCAATATCAGTACTTATTCTTTTTTTGGAAATTTCAATTTCCAATGCTCAGGTCATAAGTAAGGCAGAGCCACCCAACTGGTGGACAGGGATGGAAAACCCTCAATTGCAAATCATGTTATATGGTTATAATATTGCAGCGTATGAGCTATCATTAAGCAATGATAAATTATTGCAATCTGTTCAAAAAACAGAAAATCCTAATTATCTTTTTTTAAATCTTGAAATCCCGAAAAATATATCGCCTCAAACAATTAGCATTCAGGTAAAAGAAAATGGAGAGCTTATCGAAAGTTTTCCTTACGAGCTAAAAGAACGAACCAAAAACAGGACACAGCATCTGGGATTTGATCAATCAGATGTTATTTACCTACTCATGCCCGACCGGTTTGCCAATGGTGATATATCCAATGATACGATGGACGAACTGCTGGAGAAAGCAGACCGCACTAATCCCGACGGACGACATGGCGGAGATATCCAGGGCATCATCAATCATTTGGATTATCTGGATAAATTAGGAGTAACCACTTTATGGATCAATCCTTTGCTGGAAAATAATCAGCAAAAGTACACATACCATGGGTATGCCATAACCGATTTTTACAACATCGATGCCCGGTTTGGCAATAATGCAAAATATGTGGAACTGGTAAATAAAGCCCACCAAAAAGATTTAAAGGTAGTGATGGATATGGTTTTAAATCACTGCGGAATCAATCACTGGTGGATGGATGATTTACCCTCTGAAGACTGGATCCATCAATTTGACGAATATACCCAGTCCAATTTCCGGTCAACGGTGCTAACCGACCCGTATGCATCATCCGAAGATATCATGCGCCAGCAAAAGGGATGGTTCAATCGGAATATGCCCGACTTAAACCAACAAAATCCTCTGGTAGCCACCTATTTTATTCAAAATTCCATCTGGTGGATTGAATATGCAGGGATTGATGGTATACGGCTCGATACACAACCTTATGCTGATAAAGACATGATTGCCCGATGGGCTCAGGAAATCAGAAATCAATATCCGGATTTCACCATTTTGGGCGAATCGTGGTTGCAAAAAATTCCTATTACGGCCTATTGGCAGGAAAACAGTAAAAATTTTGACGGATACTCGTCCAACATCCCCGTTATTACCGATTTTCCCATGCACTATGCTATTACACAGACTTTCAACGAAGAACAAACCTGGACGGATGGCATAGCGAAATTGTACTATATCCTGGCTCAGGATTTTGTGTACAACAATCCGGCAAACACTTTAGTTTTTCTGGATAATCACGATGTTACCCGCATATTCTCATCGCTAAACCAAAGCATGGAAAAATTAAAAATGGCCCTAGCCTTTCAGTTAACCACACGCGGAATTCCATCTATCCTTTATGGCACCGAACTGTTGATGGAAGGATATGAGCACGAAGCGCATGGTAAAATGCGCAAGGATTTTACAGGAGGCTGGCCCGATGATGAAAAAAATGGCTTTACTGCCAAAGGAAGAACCGATGCGCAAAATGAGATATATAACTATTTGCAGCATCTGCTCAACTGGAGAAAATCAAAAGAAGTCATTCATACCGGAAAACTAACCCATTTTGTCCCTGAAAACAATGTGTATGTCTATTTCAGACATGATGCTGATGAAACGGTAATGATTATTTTAAATAACAACGAAAATTATCAAACCATACAAACAGAACGCTTTAAAGAGATTATGCAGGGATACCGGACGGGAAAAGAAATCATCAGCCAAACAGAAATTAACAATTTGAATAAAATCCATATCCCTAAAAAATCAGCCATGATTATTGAACTCAAACAATAACTTAAAATACAATTCGCCATGAAAAATTTACTGATTATCTTTTTAATTTTTTTCAGCTTTGCCTGTACGCAACAAAAGCTTACTATCCCTGAAAAATCAGAGATGTACGAGCTGGCACTCCCTGTTTATGTAAATGAAAAAGGACAAGAAATAGCCCTTAACGGGATTTTTAAAAATCCCGAAAAGATAGACTCTGTAAACATTCCAGGATACAATTACAAACTATCAAAGAAAAATGAGTATATTCAACTAATCCCAAAATCCAATACAAAACCGGTTGAAACCTTAAAAGTATGGATTAAAGGATACCCCTACTCCTTAATTTTATTATTAGATAAAAAAGTGGACTACACCTTTAAACTTAAAGATGACAAAAAACAATATCATTCTGTTCGGGTAGTAGGGAATTTTAATAACTGGACACCATCCGAAGATTTTTTACTTAAAGATAATGAATGGAAATATTCAATTAAGTTGTCGCCCGGAAAATATCATTATCAACTGGTAATTAACCATGACTGGATGCTCGACCCACAAAATCCTGAAAAGGAAAGCAATAATATTGGTGGGTATAATTCAGTGCTTAATGTTCCCGATCCTACAGAAAATGCACCAAAACTTTCAACCCATTCTTTTACCACAGATAAAATTACCATTGATTATTCAGGAGATATTACTTCTGTTATCGCGTTATGGGATAATTTTACGATTCCTTCAGAAATTAAAGATGAGAAAGTAACCGTACAAATACCTGCAGTTGCCAAAAGTAAAAAACGTTCGTTTATAAGAATGTGGGCATTTAACGAAAACGGTTATTCAAATGATATATTAGTTCCGCTGGAAAATGGCAAAGTGTTGCAAGATATTGCTCAAATTACCCGCAAAGATAAACATGCGCAAATATTGTATTTTATGTTGGTTGATCGTTTTAACAATGGAAACAAAGCCAATGATGAGCCGGTAGATGATCCGGATATATATGATAAAGCAAATTATTGGGGGGGTGATATTGAAGGAATAACCGAAAAAGTAAACGAAGGTTATTTCGATGAATTGGGTGTAAGTATGATTTGGCTCTCCCCGATTACCCAAAATCCACTCGATGGATATATTGAATATCCGGCGCCTCACAGAAAATATTCAGGTTATCATGGTTACTGGCCGGTAACCTTAACCACCGTTGACCACCGTTTTGGGACCTCCGACGAATTACACAAGTTGGTGAACACCACCCACAAAAAAGAGATGAATATTATTCTCGACTTTGTTTCGAACCACGTACATATAAAAAATAAAATCTACCAGGATCATCCCGATTGGTTTACAGAATTAGATTTGCCTGACGGCCGGAAAAATATTCGCCTTTGGGATGAGCAACGGTTAACCACCTGGTTTGATACCTTTATCCCTTCGTTAGACTTTAGCATTCCGGAAGTTTCTGAGATGATGTCTGACTCTGCCATGTATTGGGTTCAGGAATTTAACATCGATGGATTCAGACATGATGCCACGAAACATATTCCGCTGGATTTCTGGAAAACGTTAACCCATAAGTTACGAGCAAATACCACAAAAGATTTTCTTTTTCAGATTGGAGAAACTTTTGGCAGCCGGGAATTGATAAGAAGTTATGTGGGCCCCGACATGCTTGATGGGCAGTTTGACTTTAATCTCTATTTTGATATGCGCAATAATCTGGCACAGGAAAAAGAACCCTTAACCAAACTCAATCAATCGTTAAAAGAGAGTTTAAAATATAATGGCCATCACTCACTTATGGGAAATATTACCGGTAATCATGATTTGCCAAGATTTATTACTCTTGCCAGCGGAGCACTTGCCTTTGACGAGGATGAAAAAGAAGCCGGATGGAACAGAGATATTCAAGTAGAAGATACCCTGGGCTATTACAAGTTGTTACAGGTTACCTGTTTTATTCATACTATTCCTGGGATACCGGTTATTTATTATGGCGATGAAATTGGAATGCCCGGAGCAGGAGATCCTGATAATCGCCGGCCCATGAAGTTTGAAAACTTAAACCGGTTTGAAAATTTTGTGTTGGAAAATACAAAAAAGATTATCCATCTTAGAAAAAATAATCTTCCGCTGATTTATGGCGATATTATTTTAATCCACGCTGATGAACAAACCATGGTTTATGCCCGAAAATATTTCGATGAAATGATGTTGATTGCCTTAAATAAATCGAGTAAGGAAACAACTATTTCTATTGAGCTGCCGGAAAATCTTAGGAGTGAAAAATGGAATGCAAATTTTAGTAATGGAATAAAACAAACAAACAATAATAAAGAGCTTATTCTTAATCTCAAACCTTTTTCATTTGAGATTTTAAATAATTAATCTCGAAGATAGATTGTCAATTTTCTAAGAGAGATTTGAATTCGGTTAAACCATGAAAAAAGCGACACTGTAAAGCGTCGCTTTTTTCATTCGAATATATTTTAGTTCATTAATTGGCCTTTTGGAATATCCATGTTATATTCATTTCATTTTTTGTGAACTTCAGTGCATGGAAGTTTTTTGAATAAAAATGGACTTTAAAATTTAATCTCCGAAACTAATTCCAACCCCACGTGCATTACGCATTAATGCTGTATCACGGGAAACATAGTTTGGTTTTTTAATAGCATCCTTAAAAGGTACTGAAGTGATATATGGATGTTGATAGGAAACCATTTCTCCAAATTTTCCATCCATCACCATTTGAAATGCATGAACTCCAAATTGTGTGGCCAGTACTCTGTCATAAGCAATGGGCACACCCCCACGTTGAATGTGTCCAAGCACAGCTTTTCGGACATCATGTTTTAACCCGGCTTCTTTTAACTCCTGTTCAAGACGTGAAGCGGCTCCCGAAAATTTAACATTTTTATATCCTACCTCATTAGTTTCCACTTTTGAGATATCTTTTCCGATAGCACGTGCACCCTCAGCAATAACAATGATTGTAAAACCACGGTCCCGAATAAATCGTTGATTAATTTTTTCTAATACTTTATTAACATCATAAGGAATTTCAGGAATTAAGCATATTTCGGCACCACCGGCTACGGCAGCATTCATTGCTATCCATCCGGCATTTCTGCCCATTACTTCAAGAATCATTACCCGGTTATGACTGGCAGCTGTCGTTACCAGCTTATCTACCGATTCGGTAGCAATCTGTACAGCGGTTTGAAAACCGAAGGTTGAATCGGTTGCTGATAAATCATTATCGATGGTTTTGGGTACACCGATAATATTTAATCCCTTTTCGTACAAAGCCTGAGAAATCTGCTGAGAGCCATCCCCACCGATATTAATCACGGCGTCAACACCCATATACATTAACTTCCGGATCATCTCATCGGAGCGATCGGCGGTAGTCCATTTCCCATCCTTGTCTTTTACCGGCCAGGCAAATGGGCCTCCTTTATTGGTAGTTTCAATAATTGTCCCTCCCTGAAAATGAATACCGGCAACAGCTTTCTCGTCAAGTACTTTTACTTCTGTGGGCTCCCAAAGAACGCCATTAAAAGCCTGGATGCTTCCCAATACTTCCCAATCTTTTTCCTGGGATGCTCGTTTAACAATAGCTCTAATTACGGCATTTAATCCCGGACAATCCCCTCCTGCTGTTGCAACTAAAACTCTTTTCATTAGCATTAAATTTTTTAGTGATTAATAATTTTTTTATTTGATTAGAAAACTATTTTGTTTCCCTTAATAAGTCAGCTTTTAGCGTATAAATGTTGCTTAATTTTTGTATCTTTAAAAATTAAAAACAAGAAGTTGTAAATGTAAGAAAAACCTTGTTATATCACAATTTAAATATTCATATATTGTAAAAATTAAACTTTTTTTAACATGAAAACAAAATCATTACACTTTACGCGTAAAACACTGGCTATGTTACTCTTAATCCTTATTGGATTTTACGGATGTAATAATAAAAAAAACCAGGAGGAAAAGAATATTGATTATCAAAAAGTTAAGCATCCTGAATGGAGTAAAAATGCCAGTATTTATGAAGTAAATATCCGGCAATATACTCCCGAAGGAACCTTTAATGCTTTTGCCAGGCATTTGCCCAGATTACAAGAGATGGGAGTAGATATTTTATGGCTCATGCCCATACATCCCATTGGAGAAAAGAATCGAAAAGGTTCGATGGGGAGTTATTATTCAGTTAAAAATTATTTGGGTATAAATCCGGAGTTCGGTACCGAAGAAGATTTTAAAAATTTAATAGACCAGATTCACGAATTAGGCATGTATGTTATTATCGACTGGGTTGCAAACCATACAGCATGGGATAACCAACTTATTTTTGATCATCCTGAATGGTATACCAAAAATGAAAAGGGAGAGATTATTGCACCTGTTGAAGACTGGACCGATGTAGCTGATTTAAACTACGATATTCCGGAAGTTAGAAAATATATGGCCGATGCATTAATTTATTGGGTTAAAGATTTCAATATCGATGGATACCGATGTGATGTAGCCGGAATGGTTCCTACCGATTTTTGGAATAATGTACGACACGAACTCGATAAGATAAAACCAGTATTTATGCTGGCTGAAGCCAATGAACCAGAACTACACGAATACGCTTTTGATATGACTTATGCCTGGGACATCCATATTCTCTTTAATGAAATAGCACAGGGCAAAAAAAACATAGAAAATTTAGTCAATCAATTGGAAAAAGAAAAAACAAAATACAACGCTTCTGATTATCGTATGATGTTTACCAGCAACCACGACGAAAATTCGTGGAAAGGAACAGTTTACGAAAGATTAGGAGAGGCAACTGAAACGTTTGCTGTACTTTCGGCTACGCTTCCGGGAATGCCTTTAATTTACAACGGACAGGAAGCGTGTATGAATAAACAATTGAGATTTTTCGAAAAAGATACGATCCAATGGGATAAAAAGTGCTCAATGGATGAATTGTACAACACCTTGCTTACCTTAAAAGAAAATAATAAAGCTTTATGGAATGGAGCGTTTGGAGGGCCTCTGAAAAGAATAGCAACCTCAGCAGACGGCCATATTTTTGCTTTCTCCCGAAAAAAAGATGATTGTCAGGTTATTACCATTGTGAATTTGTCTGATCAAGAAATTGAATTTGAATTATCTGGAGATATTGGAAACGATCAATTGTATGAGATTTTTACTAAGGAGCAAATTACAACCCAATACACAATGCAACCCTGGGATTATAAAGTTTTTAGCAATACATAAATGATCAAAAAAAACATCCGATGTTATTAGCAATATCGGATGTTTTTTTTACCAATTAATGTTATTGCCTAATATCCGTAAGTTACACAAGGATTTTGTGTAACACAAAGTTTCTCAAAGTCCCGATAGCTATCGGGATACCCAAAGTTCCACAAAGGAAAACTTCACTTGACTTTGTGGTACTTTGTGCATTAACCCTGTCTGCCGAATTCTATGATAAAAACAAATTTTAACAAATGGTTAGCAAAGGGAAAATCTATTTTGTACATTTTTACCCTTTCGGCTGTCGCCACTTTC
>JASGMZ010000070.1 GCA_030156305.1 Bacteroidales bacterium
GAAACTTTGTGTTATACTTTGAGTGACTTAGTGTTACAAATAAAAACTTAACTAACTTACGGATTTTAGGATATATATAAGTGTTTAGGTTTAATAAATATCAAATATCGAATATCGAATGAAAAAGTTAAGTCAACAAAATAGTACGGTTACAAAGAAAAAATAACATTGATATTTTTTATTTGATATTCGATATTTATCATTTAATTATATTGGCTCTATTAAAACAAAAATACCTGGAATGCCCAGCATTGGAATCATAATGTAGTGAATTTTTCATATTTTTGAGAATAACAAATTTTTTTAACATCAACTTTATTAAATAGAGCCAAACTTTTAAAATCTTTTTACTCTATTTCCCGGCCAGATGTATATTTACGCCATTTCTCAATCACCAGCGTCATATCTTGTGGTAATTCTGAGTTAAACAGCATAAATTCTTTGGTTTGAGGGTGGGTAAATCCCAGTGTTTTTGCATGTAGGGCTTGTCTTGGTAATATCTTAAAACAGTTTTGAACAAACTGTTTGTATTTTGTGAATGTTGTTCCTTTTAGAATTTTTTCACCACCATATTCAAAATCATTAAACAAGGGATGCCCTATATATTGAAAATGAACCCGAATTTGGTGTGTACGTCCGGTTTCGAGCTTGCATTCTACAAGGGTTACATATCCCAACTCTTCAATAACTTTGTAATGCGTGATTGCTTCTTTGCCTTGTTCTCCATTTGGAAATACTTGCATAATTTTACGGTTGTGTATATTGCGGCCAATATTTCCTTTAATTGTACCCTCTTTTTGTTTAAATGAACCCCAGACTAGAGCTATATACCTTCGTTCTGTTGTTTTTTCGAAAAATTGTTTTGCCAGCTTATTCATTGCCTGTTCAGTTTTAGCAATTACCAGCAAACCGGAAGTGTTTTTGTCAATACGATGTACCAGTCCTGGGCGTAAATCGCCTGTTTTGAAAAGGGGTAAATCTTTTAAATGGTACATTAAAGCATTTACTAATGTCCCTGAATAGTGCCCATATGAAGGATGGACAACCATTCCCGGTTTTTTGTTGACTATAATTAGCTGATCGTCTTCGTAAACAATATGTAAAGGAATATTTTCAGGAATAATTTCAATTTCTTTTGGTGGGTAAGCCATAACAATTGATATTATATCGCCAGGCTTAACTTTATAATTTGATTTTACGGCTTGATTATTTACTAAAATGTTCTCAGCTTCGGCAGCGCTTTGTATTTTGCTTCTTGAGGCATTCTCAATTCTGTTTACCAGGAACTTATCTATCCTAAGCGGTTTTTGTCCGGGATCAGCTTCAAACCTGAAATGTTCGTATAATTCCTGCTCTTCGTTATCATTAAATTCTTTTTCCTCAATATCTTCTTTCATAATCCTTGTTGGTTAATGAATAACGATAAATTTTTTGGTAGCGGTTTGGTGTTCTGAAGAAACTCTGATAAAATAAAATCCGGGGTTTAATTGAGAAATATTGATTGCATTTTCATCATACCAATCGTCAATATATATTCTGCCATAAGAATCAAAAATCGTATATCTATACTTAGAATATGGATCGGGCAGTTTTAGATGTAACTTATCTTTTGCTGGGTTTGGGTAAATCGTAAAATTTAAGGATGTTGCATTATATGTTGGTTTTGAGGATGTGGCCACATTTAATGCGTGTCCAAACATAGGCCTAATCATTAATGTCCCTTCCCATTGAGATTGTTTCCAGTTCCCGGAAAGTTTATAAAATAATTTATCGTTGTTTATTCGGTTTACATCAAAACCTACATTAAGCATTTCGGTTGTACTAATTTTTTGCCATCCGATATAAAACGAGTTTTCTAAAATTAATGTAGTATCTAATATAAAACTGGTAAATTTATTTAAGCTGTCCTGATCAACGGGTTTTACATCTTCCTGTCTGTAAATAACTGATCCCGGTTGGTTATTATTCTCGTTCCAAACTATTAGCGTAAAATAATTTTGGTTGGCTTGGTTTAAGGTTTGATTAAAATATATCTGAATTCCTCTAAGCGTATCTTTTTTATACGTATTAAATCGCATTGCTACCATTGCTAGCTCACTTCCTTCGCCATAAAGCCCATATCCATTTTCGGCAGATCCGTCATCGAACGCATAATAATTAAAGAATTTTTGATGGAAAAGAGTTGTATCGTTCCATCGGTAGGATTCTCGGGCAGCAAGTGTATCGGTAACCATGTAACTACGAATTTCGAACAAGGCAGAATCGTTTTCGGGGGTATATGGAAAAATATAATCGATAAACCTTTTATACTTTTCTGTTGTAAATGGGTTAATATTTGCACCGGTACCTCCTGTAAATTCTTCTGTTCCCGTAAATCCCATTATATCTTCAATTTCAAATTCACGGCTTATATTCCAAACCTGATCACCAATATTTCTATAGGTTATAGAGATTGAATCTTCCATTTCGTAAGCACTTGCCCGGGTAAAATGAGTCCATGGAATAGATTCATAATTTTTTAATAATGACTCCATGGGTTTTATAAAAGCAATATCATTTATAATGGTATCATTGATGTTCCTATCTTTATCCAATTGGATAAAATCAATATGCCAGTGGTCGGAATTGCTTGTTTTGCTTTCAAGGTCGCTATTGGTGCTAAAAGATGCATAGTTTCTAAACCTAAATTGAAACGATTCTTTTAAAAATTTTTCTTCTTGTACCGGAAGAATAACCTGAAAGAAATTTTTTTTCAAATCGGTGAGTGTATCACCGTAATGAATTTTATCACTGTTATTATAGCTGTAATATTCAATTAACATGGAGTCCTTGGCATTAAAAGTAGTATGCCAGGCTTTGTGCCAGGTTTGATCTTCCGGAGCGTAAAACTCAAGCAAAAGGGTGTCTTGGGGTTCGGGAGTATCACCCAATCCTCCCGGTTGATAATAAAAGCTAAGGAAAATGCTGTTATCGCCGGGGTAATTTAAATTTATGTTTTGTGATGATAAAGTATCTGCGGCAAACTGTAAGTTTTCCGCACCAGGATATAGGCTTCCGTTGTAGCTTACCGCATCTAAGGTAACCACGCCAAAGGAAATTGGATTTATTGCATAGGTTGTATTAACAAAAGCGTAATGGTCAATCCATAATGAAGAATCGGGAAATATGGTTGGTTTGGAAAAATCATCCAAAAAAGGAAGTTCGAGGATTCCCTTTGAGTGTTTTGTTTGTACAGGATATTTTTTTTGTTTAAGGTGATTTTTTATTACTGGATTTATTTCCAAAGGTACTACAGTTTCCTGTGCATAAAGGAAAAGTGGCGCCAAAAATAGAAGGCTGGAAATTATATATTTATAGAATCGTACCAACAAGTAATAAATTTAGTCATTTAATAATAATGTATCAGGTTCAGCAAATCGTAATGGATCAACACTTAGCCAAAGATCAACTGTTGAACCTAGCCGTATTTGTTTGTTTTCTTTGTAAACAGGATATTGTCTCCATACTTTAGCCTGAGCAGTATCAACCGCTTCTACAACTGAAGTGTCGTAGATTATGGCCCCAACATTTAATGCTGCTCTTAATAAACGATCTTTTGCTTCCATTAGTGTGTACTCACGAAGATCAGGAAGCGTTGTTTTTTCGTTGCTTAATCCTTTTCCTAATACTAAATCGATTTTTGAGCCTTTAGGAATCAATACTCCCGGTTTAATTTCTTCTCCATTAAAACGTTGCTTTAGTACATTGTTAACAGCAATATCAGGAACATGAATTAATTTACCGATTTCTAATCCAACATTTTTTAAGACCGCTTTTGCTTGTCGGTGCGAAACGCCAACTACATTTGGCATTTTTACTTTTTCAGGATTAAAAGCATTCAGGGTAATAAATATTCGTCTGCCTTTTTTTACATTAAAACCAGGTTCTGGATTTTGCTCAATCACAGTGCCTTTGGGCATATCGTGATTATAAACAGAGTCAATAAATTCGATATTTAAGTTATTTTGTTCTGCTTTTTTATATACTTCTTCTTTTGTAAGCCCTCTAAAATCGGGTACTGGGATTTTTTGTCCATGATGTGTATATATCCGTAAGAATAAGAAAATTATAAAAATTAGCCCGGCTGCTATTAGTATGGCATAAAGCAAATTTTTTAAAAAAACTTTGCTTTTTAAAAATTGTAATAATGTCATTCGTTTCAGATTATTAAAATAACAGTAATATTAACGTTGAGACAAATATAAAATTATGCATGCATAATCTAAAATAAATTTTATGCTAATTATATTCTCGCAAGATTTTATAGTTTGTGTCTCTTTCAATCGGTTTTTTTCCTGCTTGTTTAATGAGTTCTATAATTTCCAGTGATGTCATCGTAGGTTTTTGTTCTTTAGCTCCTGCCATTGAGTAAATTTTTGTGGAATCGTCAATGGTCCCGTCAATATCATCAACACCAAACGAAAGGGTTATTTGGGAGGTTTCTTTTCCCAACATTGGCCAATATGCTTTTAGGTGAGTAAAGTTATCAAGAAAAATTCTGGATACAGCAAAATTTTTCAGATCTTCGAGCGTATTTACTTCTCCAATAGAGGTTAGTGGATTGTTTGCTTTTTTATATTTTAACGGAATAAACGTATTAAAACCATTGGTTTTATCTTGTAATTGTCTTAATTGATTTAAATGGTCAATGCGATGCTTATAATTTTCGATATGTCCGTAAAGCATGGTTGCATTGGAAGGTATTCCAAGTTTATGTGCTATTTCGTGGATTTTTAACCATTGCTCAGCAGTGGATTTTTTATGACATACTTGTTTGCGAATTTCAGGGTTAAAGATTTCTGCTCCACCGCCTGGAATGCTATCTAAACCAAAATCTTTTAATTGTTTAAGCCCTTCTTCTGGCTCCAAATGTGCTTTTCTGATCATAAATTCAAGTTCAACAGCAGTAAAAGCTTTGATATGGATTGTGGGAATAATATTTTTTATTTTCTGAATCATTTCCCCATAATAGTATAAATCGCGATGGGGATGAACACCACCCACGATATGCACTTCAGTAATATCAGAATTTTTGTATAGTTCTATTATTTTTAAAATATCATCGATAGAATATTCCCAGCTCCCTTCCTGATTTACTTTTCGGTGATATGAGCAAAACTTACAATCGTAAATACAGATATTCGTTGGCTCGATATGTATATTTTTATTAAAATATACTCGGTTATTATTTTTTTTCTGATTAATATAATCGGCCAAAATCCCTAAAACGCCTAAATCGAAATTATAAAGTTCTAAACCTTCATTAGTGTTAAGCCTTTCGTTTGAGATTATTTTATCAATAATCGCTTTTTGTTTGGCCGTTAAATGATCTGATACTTTTAAAAAATTAATCAAAACTGTTAAAAATTTTGGATGTAAAATTAGCGTTTTTATTTTCTTGTTTGTTATAACCCAAAAAATGAATTATTGTTTATCTATAGAACGAGGTTATTTTGGAATGATTGGGCATTATAAAGTATAGGCAATAAAAAAAGTAAAGGCAAAATTAATGATTGCCTTTACTTTAAAATTTTATATGAGAGATAATATTATTTTCTGGAATTATACTCGTCAGAAACGGTAAGTTTCTTTCTTCCTTTTTTTCTTCTTGAAGCTAATACTTTTCGTCCATTGGCAGAAGCCATTCGGTTTCTGAACCCATGCTTATTCTTTCTCTTCGTGTTCGATGGTTGAAATGTTCTTTTCATCTCAAAATATTTTAATAATGGTTTTAATTTTTCTTTTGGAGTTGCAAAAGTAATGTTTTTTTCTTTCCTGCAAAAAGAAATCTAAAATTTAATTGGGAGGTATACAATTTTTTTTGTTTCAAAAAATGGTTCATCAAAATACTGATTGATATGGAAGACTTTTACTGCCGGTTTAAATTTTTTAATTTCGTTGGTTAAGTCGCCTCCTTTTAAATAAATAATTCCATTAGGTAATTCGTTTTTTAAATTTTCGTTTATTTTATCCCTTACCCAATTGTAAAATACCGGTAATGATGTTACGGCGCGGCTAACAACAAAATCATATTTTGATTTTAGTTTTTCTGCCCGAATTTGTTCTGCATAGCAATTTTTTAATTCGATGGAATGGGCAATTTCATTTACTACATAAATTTTTTTGGCAATTGAATCTACGAGATGGAAATGGCAATTTGGGAAAAGTATTGCAAGTGGAATGCCAGGGAAACCTCCACCTGTGCCAACATCTAATATTTGGGTATTGGGTGTGAAATCTATGATTTTAGCAATTGCCAATGAATGTAAAATGTGTTTTTCATACAGATAATTAATATCTTTTCTTGAAATCACATTTATCTTACTGTTCCAATGTATATAAAGATTTTGCAGTAATTCAAGCTGTTTATATTGATTTTCGGTTAAAGCAGGAAAATACTTTTGGATAATTTCCATGCGAATAAATTATTTAATATTAGGATTGCTGCTTTTAAGAATATTATACAGTAATTCACGAGCTCTAAATAACTGGGCTTTAACAGTTCCAATGGGGAGTCCTAGTTCATTCGCAATTTCATCGTACGAATATTCTTTAAAGTATCTTAACTCAACAAGTGTTCTATAGCGTGGTTTTAGTTTGCTTACAACATTACGCGTTAATGCCATCCGTTGGCTTTTTATCATATCTTCCTCGGGGTCGGGGGAATTGGAGTGCAATGGGGCCGTTATATTTTCTTTTTCATCGGGAGAGTGGTCGAGAGAAATTAAGTTGGCTTTTTTCTTTCGAATAAAATCAATACAGTTATTGGTTGCAATTTTAAAAAGCCATGTTGAAAAAGCATAATTTGGGGTATATTGTGCTATGTTTTTAAATGCTTTGCCAAAAGCTTCAATGGTAAGATCTTCAGCATCGCTTTTGTTATTTACCATTTTTAAAAGCATGTAATAAATAGCATCTTTATATCTGCCTAATAATTCGGCATAAGCTTTTTCATCACCATTTACAGCAAGCCTTACCAGCTTGTAATCATGTTTTGCTTTTTCGGATAGATTCGGATTTATCTCCATTGAGTGTTCTTTGTTGTAAAAAAATTAGAAATTGCAAAAGCTATACCGAACCAAGGTAAAACTATATCATAAAAAAGCGAAGGTAATAATAAATTTTTTTCATTCAGCTTTTTCATGGTAACTTTAAAAATCGTTAATTGTAAAATGCTTCTAAAAATAAATACTAAAAGTATATAAAGATAATATTCAGTAAATAAAGTTAGTGATAAAATAAATAAAATGTAATATAAAATACGGCTACTTTGTTCTAAAAATAATCTCCATTTGTCTCCAAACCTGTATAACTTGCCAGTTGTAGTGTGTCGTTTTTTTTGTTTAAACCAATCGGAAAATCGAGTTTGGGGCTCAGATTCTGTTTTTGCTTCGGATGATATTTCTACGGCTGTATTCTTTTTATTAGCTACCTGATTCACAAACAGATCATCATCCCCCGATTCAAGATGGTGGTGTTTTGCAAAGCCTTTGTTTTTAAAAAATAAACTTTTTTTGTAGGCAAGGTTGCGCCCAACGCCCATATATGGTTTTCCAGCTAGAGCATAAGTAAAATATTGAATAGCTATGAATAAAGTGTCGAATCGAATCAGATTATTTAAAATACCTTTTCTTTTTTTGTAACCACCATAGCCCAATACTAATGACTTTTGCCCGGTAAATTTAGATTGCATTCTTTCAATCCATTTATTGCTTTTGGGTTTACAGTCTGCATCGGTTAAAAGGAGCGTTTCATTTTGGGCTGCTTTTATGCCTACGGTTAATGCAAGTTTTTTATTGTGTGTAAATTTGTCGTCTTTTTTTATTGTAGTTACTTTAAGATGTTTATATTTTTTCTGAAATCGTTCAAGAACAAACTCTGATTCATCTTCGGAACAATCATTAACAACAATAATTTCATAATCAGGGTAATCCTGATTTAATACTGAAGGTAAATTTTTTTCCAGATTTTTTTCTTCGTTTCGTGCACAGATAATAACCGATACAGGTTCTTTTTGTGTGGTTCTGTGTTTATTTTTTTTGTAAAAAACGATTCGTGAAAAATAAAAAAGGTAAAAATAAATCTGTATTAAAAAAGTAATTCCAAATAACAGTAACACAAAATAACGAGGGTGTTCCAGTAAAAAATTTAATTCAGCCACGATTTTAGGATTAAAATTTATAAAAGTTAAACAGCAATTTTATTAAAGTTTTTTTTGTTAAACAAGATTTGTAATCTTAAGAAATGAATAATTTATTCACAATTGGTTATCTTTGAGCCGAAAATTGAAGATATGATATTTGAAGTTAACGCATTTGATGGGAATAGTAAGGCAAGAGCCGGAATTATTGAAACTGGACACGGGCCAATAAAAACACCTATTTTTATGCCCGTTGGAACTTTAGGAAGTGTTAAGGGTGTAAATCAACGCGATTTAATTAATGATGTGAAGGCTCAAATTATTTTAGGTAATACCTATCATCTATTTTTACGTCCGGGAATTGAAACGCTTGAGTTAGCCGGTGGATTACATAAATTTATCAGCTGGGATAAACCTATTTTAACCGATAGTGGAGGTTATCAGGTTTTTTCTTTGGCTGAAAATCGAAAATTAAAAGAGGATGGAGCTCATTTTAGTTCACATATTGATGGATCAAAACACATTTTTACACCTGAAAATGTAATTGATATACAGCGAATAATTGGCGCAGATATTGTTATGGCATTTGACGAATGTACTCCTTTTCCGTGCGATTATAACTATGCAAAAAAATCGATGCAGTTAACTCATCGTTGGTTAGAGCGAGGAATAAAACGGTTTAATGAAACCGAATCTCTGTATGGACACGAACAAACCTATTTTCCTATAGTACAAGGTAGTGTGTATAAAGATTTACGTGTTGAGTCTGCCAACACTATTGCTTCCTATGATCGAGATGGCTATGCCATAGGAGGATTATCTGTTGGCGAACCCGTTGAAAAAATGTATGACATAATTGAGGTGGTTAATGAAATATTACCGAAAAATAAACCACGATATCTCATGGGTGTTGGTACTCCTGTTAACATTTTAGAAGGTATTGCACGGGGTGTTGACATGTTCGATTGTGTGATGCCAACTCGTAATGGACGAAATGGAATGTTATTTACCAGGGATGGTATTATCAATATTAAAAATGTAAAATGGAAAAATGATTTTACACCGATCGAAAAAAATGGAGCGTCTTTTGTTGATGAAAGTTTTTCGAAGGCTTATTTGAGGCATTTAATTGTTTCCAAAGAAATTTTAGGAGCACAAATTGCCAGTTTACATAATTTAAGCTTTTATTTGTGGTTGGTTACTGAAGCTAGAAATAGAATTATAGATGGTTCGTTTGCTGTATGGAAGAGTGAGATGGTACAAAAACTTGCAGTAAGGTTATGAGATTTTTGGGATTAAAAAAAATTGACATTTATATTATTAAGAAGTTCCTCGGAACTTACTTTTTTGCCATTTTATTGATTATAAGTATTGCCGTAGTTTTTGATATCTCTGAGAAGATCGAAGATTTTATCGAAAAGGAAGCTCCGCTTAAAGCGATTGTTTTTGATTATTACTTGAATTTTATTCCCTACTTCGCCAATCTTTTTAGTTCCTTGTTTACCTTTATTGCTGTAATTTTTTTTACTTCAAAAATGGCTTATAATACTGAGATTATAGCCATATTAAGTAGTGGAGTAAGTTTTCGTCGGATGCTTTATCCTTATTTTATTTCTGCTTTAATTATTGCACTTTTTTCATTTGCTTTGATGGCGTATGTTATACCTCCAGCAAATGCAGTACGGCTCGATTTTACTTATAAATATATAAAGAATCCCATAAGAAATACCGATAAAAATATTCACCGACAAATTGAACCCGGTGTATTTATTTATATGAAAAGCTATAATACTACAAATGATATAGGTTATAAATTTTCCATGGAACATTTTGATGAAAGGGAAAATCTTCAATCAAAATTAATGTCTGATTATATTAAGTGGGATTCTACAAATAATAAATGGGCCATACGAAATTATTATATCCGCGAAATAAATGGCCTCGAAGAAGAAATTATTACCGGAACATCCATTGATACTGCTTTAAACATGAAACCTGAAGAGTTTAAACGTATTGAAAATTTTACCGAAACAATGAATATCCATGAGCTGAATGATTATATCAATAAACAACGGATGCAAGGAGCTGATGTCATTAGTTTATTGATTGATAAATACAGTCGGGTAGCTTATCCATTTTCTACTTTTATTCTTACCTTAATCGGCGTTAGCCTATCATCCCGAAAGATTAGAGGAGGAATAGGTATGCATATTGGGTTTGGATTATTACTCAGTTTTTCATATATTCTTTTCATGCGATTTTCGACTATGTTTGCGGTTAATGGAACAATGAATCCATTATTTGCTGTTTGGCTTCCCAATCTAATTTATGCTATCATAAGCTTATTTCTGTACAGGTTAGCTCCAAAATAATTTAATGAAGTATAAAATTTAAAATATTACCTAAATTATACATTTGATTTAAAGGGTTTTGTAATTATTAATATCATTATTATTAAAATTAAATTTTTTTGAATAAAATGGATTTTGTAACGTTGTACTGTTTTTTTTATAATAAACTACTTATGATGCTTACAAGCTAAATAAGCTAATATTAACTAAATGTACAAGATATGTCTTTGAAAAGAAAAATTCTTGAACTTCAAAAAAAGCGGGAAAAAGTACTCCAGGGTGGAGGCGAGAAAGCCATTGAAAAACAAGTAGCTATGGGTAAAATGACTGCTCGTGAAAGAATTATTACTTTGTTGGATGAAAACTCATTCCACGAATATGATTTATTTGTAGAGCACGAAACTCGTGATTTTGATATGGATAAAAAAGTTCTCCATGGTGATGGTGTTATTATTGGAACAGGAACAATTTATGGCGCTCCAATTTGTATTTATGCACAGGATTTTACTGTTGCCGGAGGATCGCTTGGTTTAATGCATGCCAGAAAAATCACCAAAATTATGGATCATGCCATGAAAATGAGAGTTCCAATAATTGGGATTAATGACTCTGGAGGTGCACGTATACAGGAAGGAGTAAATTCTTTGGCTGGTTACGGCGAAATTTTTTATCGTAACACAACCGCCTCAGGAGTTATTCCACAAATTTCTGTAATCCTTGGCCCATGTGCCGGCGGAGCTGTTTATTCTCCTGCATTAACTGATTTTGTTTTTGTGGTTGATAAGATCTCAAAAATGTTTATCACCGGGCCAGAAGTAATTAAAACTGTATTGGGTGAAGAAATATCTATGGAAGATTTGGGTGGCGCCCGAGTACACAGTGAAATTACTGGTAATGCCCATTTCTTCTCCGAAAGCGAAATAGAATGTTTTGATAAAATTAAAGAACTAATTACTTACATCCCATGGAATAACGGACAAAAAGCTCGTCCGTTTGAACCGAAAGATCCAAAGGAAGAATTTAAAATTGATGAAATTGTTCCTGGTAATTCAAAAGAACCTTACGATGTTCGTGATGTTATCCGCTGTATTACCGATGGTTCTGAGTTTTTTGAAATTCAGGAGTTATGGGCTAAGAATATAGTTATTGGTTTTGGACGTATTAACGGAGAAACCGTTGGGTTTGTTTGTAACCAACCTCTGGTGCTTGCTGGAGTATTGGATGTTGATTCTTCCGATAAAGCAGCACGATTTATAAGGTATTGCGATGCATTTAATATTCCAATCGTAACGTTGGTTGATCTCCCCGGATACTTGCCAGGTGTTGATCAGGAACACGCCGGTGTTATTCGTCATGGGGCTAAAGTGCTTTATGCATATTCTGAAGCGACTATACCAAAAATTACAGTTATCCTCCGTAAAGCTTATGGTGGTGGATATATTGCAATGAATTCACGTCACTTAAATGCTGATTTTGTTTTTGCATGGCCGGGAGCTGAAATTGCCGTTATGGGTCCCGAAGGTGCTGCCAATATTATTTTTAGAAAAGAAATTATGTCAGCTAAAGATCCTGAAAAAATGCGAAAACAAAAAGTTAAAGAGTATAAACAAAAGTTTGCTAATCCATATGTGGCAGCTGCAAAAGGATATGTAGATTCGGTTATTGAGCCCAGAGAAACCAGAAAATTATTGCTGCATGCCATTGAGGTTTCAAAAAACAAAGTTGACAGAAAACCGATTAAAAAACATGGAATTCCTCCATTTTAAAATTTTTGTGTTATGGTAGCAAAATCAAAA
>JASGMZ010000071.1 GCA_030156305.1 Bacteroidales bacterium
AACGATATACCTTTTGGATGAAGACAAGAAAATTATAGCCAAAAGGATTGGACACGAATCGGTTCGAAAAATCCTCGAAATGGAGTTGGAAAAAGAAAACTAAAACTATATAGTGGCTATAAGAAAACGTCAATAACTGCGTTACGCTCGCATTGGCAATTAGTCATTTACGTCAGTAAACTTCTGGCTGCCAATTCTTCGCAAGCCTTGTTCTTGACGTTTTTTATTACGCCACAAAAAAACTGGTGTTTTCTAAGATGCACTATATAGGCCGTTCAAGACGGCCTTTTTTAGTCTTTATCTGAATCTTTTATCAACACCGAAAAAATAAAAAGCACAATCACCGAAGCCACAAAAATAACAAACAGTGATGTGAAAATTTTACGCATCACATCTTCGAGCGAAATGACTTCCCAAATGCCTAAGGGCTTGTAAGGCAATAAAGTGTACAGAATTGGCGAAGTAATTTTGTTCTTTTTCAAGGCGTAAATAAGGCGAATAGCCATAGCTATTTAACGATTTTACAACGAAGAAAAAGGGCAAAAGAACAAGCCAAAATGTATAGGTTATTTACTTAATAATTCATCAATGGATTTAAAAACAAAGGTACCCTTTTCACTTTTAAAATTCCAGTTCAGTTCATTTTTCACCTGTTTAACCTCTATATGCTCGATGGCAGCATTTCCTTTATCAACAGCATAATTCAATCTCTCCAGGGCTTTTCGTGTCCAGTTATAAGGCAACCCGTCTCCAATAAGCCCAATTTTTTTGGAATGTTTTCGTTTGATTCTGAAATCCCCTTTTAGCTTATCAAAATTCAGGTTTGATTCTTTAAAAATCCTATTCAGCGTATCGCTTAAAATCAAATCCTCGGGAGCACCTTGAATAATCTCATCATCCAACATCAGCCATATTTTATCGGCTTCCTGTATAGCAATATTTAAATCATGGGTAGAAAAAAGGATGGTTTTATTCTCATTTTTTGATAACTGATTAAGCAGGTGTACAATCTCATATTTATTGGGCAAATCAAGAAAAGCAGTAGGCTCGTCTAAAACAATGATTTTGGTATCCTGTGCAAGTGTACGGGCAATCATTACCCGCTGGCGTTCACCATCGCTTATCTCATTTACATTTTTATGGATAAATGATTTCATCCCTACCATCTCTAAGGCATTTAGCGATTGCCGAATATCCTTTTCTTTTAATTTTCCAAACCAGTTGGTATGCGGGAACCGTCCCAATGAAACCAAATCAAAAACTTTTAAGTTACTTACATTTACAATTTCAGTAGATACAAAACTTACCAAACGGGCAAACTCATTTCTTTTATAGGATTGTATTTTTTTATCGAGAAATAAAATATCACCCGCTAAAACATTTTGTAAACCGGCAATATTTCTAAGCAATGTACTTTTACCAATTCCATTTTTTCCTATCAGGGCAATGAGTTCTCCTTTACGGCCTGAAAGATTGATATTGTCAAAAAGAATGTGGTTTTCATTTTTGGTTTTAGGATAACCTATGGCAACCTTATGTAATGTTAATATGCTATTATCTTTCACCATAAATTATCCTAAATTTGATAATTTTTTATTACGAATGATAATCCATATCACGATAGGAATCCCAATCAATGCAGTAATTGAATTAATGGGAACGGTATTTTCTTTTCCCGGGATTTGAGAAATAATATCGCTAAAAAGCAAAATTATTCCTCCTAAGATTAAAGTTCCCGGAAGCAAAATCTGATGATTTGCGGTTTTGAAAATCATCCGTGCAATATGCGGCACGGCAATACCAATAAATCCTATAGGCCCGCAAAAAGCAGTTATACTACCCGCCAGTAAACTGGTACTGAAAAATATTAAAAATCGCGATAAACCCACATTTAACCCCATACTTTTGGCGTAGTTCTCTCCCACAAGCATGGCATTTAATATTTTTACAGATAAAAATGAAATAATTAACCCCAAAAATATTCCCGGAATTAAAACTTTAAGCTGCGAAATAGATACGCCTCCCAAACTACCCATGGTCCATACTACAAAAGCTTTGAGCATCGATTCATTGCTAAAATATTGCAAAATATTAACAATAGCAGTGGTAGCACTACCAAACATGATCCCCAAAATCAAAATAGTCATAATATCCTTAACCCTTACCGAAACCATTAAAATCAGCAAAAGAATTAATCCGGATCCCATCCATGCAGCAATAACGATAACCCAGTTTCCTATAACTCCTAACTGGCTTACCACAGTGAACGAAGAAATACCCATAATTACGATAGCCACCCCCAAACTTGCGCCGGCACTGATTCCTAATACATAAGGCCCTGCTAATGGATTTTTAAAAACAGTTTGCATCTGTAGTCCGCTAACCGACAATGCAAATCCGGCAAAAAGGGCTGTTAAAGCTTTAGGGAACCGAAATCTGTAGATGATGGTCAAGAATTCCGGGTGTTCGGTTGATTGACCGGTAATAATTCGCCATACTTCATCCACGGGTATATTTACCGATCCGGTAAATATATCGGCAATAAACAATAGAACAAGCAATAAGATTAAAATAATCCACAAGATGATATTTCTGCTTTTATAATCCAATATTTTCTGGTGATTAAGTTTGAAAATCAAAAGAAATGCAAATTTATGGAATTTCCAACTTTGTTAGTTAATAGATCGATAATAAACCAGCGTATGATTAAAAAGCAGCTCAGGATGAAATATTTTTATTAAATCTTTTAATATAATATGCGGTTCAACCGTTCCTTTTTCCCAATAATCATTACCACCCCACTCATTTTGCAGTAGATTATTATTATAAATCCGGCTATGCATAAAAGGATTAAAATCCTTAAAACGATCATCAATTTTTACTATTTCATGTTTATGCTTAACGGTTCCTGTATTTAACCAAACATCGGCATTATTAGCTTCTACGAATACATGTTCGATATCAAGCGGGATACTTTCGCGTGAATTATTCTCTCGCCATATATAATCGCCTCCGGCATCATCAACCATTTTTGCAAGAAAAGAATTGCCACCAGGAACATACCAGGTATCTTTCCATGGTAAACCAAATAAAACCTTTGGTTTTTTTTTTGTTGTTGAAACAAGATCTACTAAGAGATTATATTCATTTTCAACCTTTTGAAAATACAATGCTGCTTCATCTTCCTTATCATATAACGCAGCAATAAATTTTATCCATTCTAATTTTCCCAGGGGATGAGTTTCCAGGTATTCAGGAATAATCATGGTTTCAATACCTAAATCATTTAGTTTTTGATTATAGCTTGAAACCTCACTTCCAACGCCATAAGTTATTACAATATCAGGATTCATCCCTGCGATAAGCTCATAATTTAAATGATTTTCATATCCGACATCAACGATTTCATTTTGGGAAATTTTTTTTTGAAGTTTCTGATTATTAACAAAATTTGTTCCCGAAACTCCGACAATAGATTCTGTTTCATTCAAAACATCAAGAAAAGCAACATGTGAGGTAGACAAACAAATAACTTTATTAAGTGGAACAACGATTTTTTTTATTCCAGCAGGTATCATCAAATCTTCTTTCTCATCAGTCACTAGTGCATACTGATATTGAATATTTTCAGCTCCCTGCCAGGGGTTATGAATAGTAAGCAACTTAAAATGATCGTGATATTCTATAGAAAACCCTTGTGCATATTTTACATCAACAGTATGAGCTTGTAAATTTTCTTTCGTGTCATTTTTTTTCGCAGATTGACAAGAAAATAACAACATTAAAAAGAAAAAGATATAATAATTTTTCATTTAGCAAATATCAAAAATTAGAAATTACATTACAAAAATATATTTATCTTCAATATTTATCCATAATTAATTATTAATTAATGATATAAAAGTTATAAACCTTATTTGAAGAGTTACGTATAAATATATAGATCTCAATGTACTAACTCATCACTTTTGTTTTTTACAATGATAAATAAGTTACTTATAACATTGATTCTAATTTTCTCTGTTTTCTGTAATAATTTACGAGCAGGATTTTTACAAGCTGACACTCTTTTTTTTAAAGGGAACCAGGATTATCCTCCTTATGAACTTTTAGATAAAAAAAATATTCCTACCGGATTTAGTATTGATTTATTAAAAGCAATTGAGAAAACTATGGGACTGAACATTTCTATTGAATTAGCTCCATGGAATCAGGTCAGGCCTGAATTAGAAGCGGGTAAAATTGATGGATTAGCGGCCATGTCGTATTCAAAAGAAAGAGAAAAAAAAGTAAATTTTTCCACTCCATACCTTTACATTACTTATGATACTTTTATTCGTAAAAATAGTAATATTAAATCGATTGAAGATATTAAAAACAAAAAAGTCATCGTCGTTAACGGTGATATAATGCACGATTACCTCATAAATAATAAAATTACTGATTATATCATCCCGGTAAAGGATTATCAAACCGCATTAAGGTTATTATCAGCAGGAGAGTATGACTGTGCATTACTTAATAAAATTCAGGGAGAATTTACGATAAATGAATTTAACTTAAGTAACCTAACCCCTGTCGGTGAAGCAATACAAACTCAAGAATTGTGTTTTGCCATAAAAAAAGATAATCCAAAATTAGTAGCCCAAATAAACGATGGTTTGCAAATTGTTAAATCCACTGGTGAATATGACCGTATTTATGATAAATGGTTTGCCGTATATGAAAAAGAAGACATAAAAACACAAGTATTTAAAATTATCATCTGGATTTTTATTCCATTTTTATTAGTATTGGGTGCTATTCTTATTTGGTCTGGATCACTAAGAAAACAAGTAACTCTTAAAACCTCCGAATTACAAAAAGAATTAAGTGAACGAAAAAAAGCTGAGTTACAGCTTATTCATGAAAAATCGTTATTGAGTTCAATGATTAACTCAATCCCCGATTTAATTTTTTACAAAAATAAGGAGAATATTTACATAGGTTGTAATGATGCATTTTGTAAATTTAATAATAAAACCCGTAATGAAATTATTGGAAAACAAGATTATGAGATATTTCCTAAAGAACAGGCTGGTTTTTTTTATAGTACCGACCAAAAAATTATAGAAGACAACGAACCCGTTAGAATGGAATCATGGGAAGAAAATGCCGATGGGGAACATTTTTTATTGGATACCTTAAAAATTCCTTTTGTTGATAACAACGGAAACACCCTTGGAATAGTAGGTATTTGCAGAGATATTACCGAAAGGCATGTATCTGAAATAGCCTTAAAAAATGCCAAAGAAAAAGCAGAAGAGTCTGATCGCTTAAAATCAGCATTTTTAGCCAACATGTCGCATGAAATAAGAACTCCCATGAATGCTATTATAGGTTTCTCAGATTTGTTAGTCGATACTGATACAGATCCTGATGTGCGTGAAGAACTTGTTAGTCATATTAATAATAATTGTAATACTTTACTTCATTTAATTGACGATATTATTGATCTGGCCAAAATTGAAGCAAACGAAGTGACAATTATGAGTAAGAATACAAATATTAACAAATTAATGCAGGAACTTTATGATACATATAACGAATTCAGAAAAAAATTCAATAAAGAAAATATCGAAATTAAACTGGATAAAACGAATTACAAAGATAATTTTATTCTAAAAACAGATCCTTTCAGGTTAAAACAAATAATGACCAATTTGCTTGACAATGCTTTTAAATATACAGAAACAGGATATGTTAAATTTGGATATAAAATTTTATATGAAGAAGAAACCGTAGGTTTTTTGTTTCCGATACAGGCATTGGAATTCCAAAGGATAAACAAAAAGAAATCTTTAAGCGTTTCAATAAATTAGAGCCAGATAAATCAAAACTTTATCGCGGAACTGGTTTAGGGCTAACTATTACAAAAAATATTATAAACAGGCTAGGTGGTGATATCAGGTTAAATTCAGAAATTAATAAAGGTTCAACATTTTACTTCACCTTACCTTTAGAAACTGCTGAAAGTAAAACAGAAGAAGCAAATAAAACAAGTCAAAAAGAACCTCCACCCCATTGGCAAGGGAAAACAGTACTAATTGCCGAAGACGAAGAAAGCAATTACAAATACCTTGAATTGCTACTAAAAAATAAAGGGTTAAATTTACTGCATGCAATCGATGGAAAAGAAACCATTGAAATTTTTAAGAAAAGAAAAGACATCGATTTAATCCTTATGGATATAAAAATGCCTGTTTTAAATGGTATAGAAGCGATTAAATTAATTAGACAATTAAATCCTGATATACCCATTATTGCACAAACAGCTTATGCAATGCAAGAAGATAAAGAATTAATCCTTCAATCAGGATGTAATAATTATTTATCAAAGCCAATAAAAACAAACGAGTTGATCAATATGCTCAACCAATATTTATAAAAAATTGGCAAAACTTCCTAATTAAAAGGAATTCGTCCTTTTAAGTTATCCAGACAAAAATAAAGTGGCGTTCCTGCATCAGAAGAAGATAATTCAAACGATAATCTTTTTACCCTTCCCAATGAAGTTAAATCAACATACTGCCATGTATTCACAATGTAATCCTCATCATCGTTATTAAAGCGGTAATCGGCCAGAAAAAAATCAATAGTCCCGGTAACTTGTTCTTCCATTCCTATACCTTTAATGGTAACTTTAAACCAATCCGGATCGCGGCCATCTCTTCCACCAAATTTTTTAGCATAATCGTATCCGTATAAAATAGCTAAGGCCGTATAGGTAGTATTGGCTAACTGAACAGACCTGGGTTCTTCGCCATGAATACTGTCTTTAAATGTAATTGTAATTTTGCCCAGCTGTTGTCCTACGGCATAAGTATTTTCTTTAGAATCTGTATTTTCATAATAAACAGCAAACATACTTTCATCATTATAAAACTCATAATTAATGATATTAGAATATGCAAAACCGCTCCAGGTATTCCAATCAGGATAATATTCATTATGAAAAATTTTATTGCCACTAACAAAAGGCCCGGAAAGATCAGCCCCATTCCAATAAGTTCCTTCTTCTAATGCAAGCTTCTCAAATGTTGCCACATCTGTTTTAAAATTATCTTCATCGGTACAACCTGCTATAAATAAAAGTAACAAAGGAACAAGTGCAAAAAATTTAAAATAAACATTATGTTTCATTCGAATATATTTTTAGTTAATTAACTGGCCTTGTGTAACATCCATGTTATATTCATTCCACTTTTGTGAACTTCAGTGCATGGACATTTCACATAAAAATAACGAATTATTTTTTTGTTAATATATTAAAGATTGTGTTAATAACAATAATTTGATGTTAACAAAAGCATTTGTATTTTTGTTTATCCCAAATTAGTTTAGGCATGACGAAAGAAAAGATAAAAGAACGAATTGAAAAATTAAGACAAATATTACATTATCATAATTATCAATATTATGTGTTAGCTCAACCCGAAATTAGCGATTTTGAATACGATAATTTATTAAAAGAATTAAAAGAACTTGAAGAAAACAACCCACAATTTTTCGATCCAAACTCTCCTACCCAACGTGTAGGAAATGATACCACACTCGAATTTAAGCAGGTAACACACAAATATCCAATGTTGTCGTTAGGGAATACTTATTCATCCGAGGAAGTTACCGATTTTATCCAACGAGTACAAAAAGGACTTAATGGAGAAGAAACGGAATTTACCTGCGAATTAAAATTTGATGGAGTAGCCATCGGGTTATCATACAAAAAAGGACTTTTAACGCAGGCGGTTACTCGCGGCGACGGAGTAAAAGGCGATGATGTTACCAACAACGTAAAGACCATTCGCAGCATTCCATTAAAACTATCGGGTAATGATTTTCCCGAAGAATTTGAAATTCGCGGTGAAATTTTATTGCCACATAAAGGATTTGAGAAAATTAATAACGAACGTAAAAAAAATAATGAGCCACCATTTGCTAACCCCAGAAATGCTGCTGCAGGGACATTAAAATTACAAAAATCGGCAACTGTCGCTAAACGGCCGTTAGATTGTTTTTTATATTCCATTTTAGGTGATCATTTACCTTTTAAAACCCATTATCAGAATTTAACCAAAGCCCGTGAATGGGGATTCAAAGTTTCCGAACATATTAAAATTTGTAAAGGAATAGATGAAATTTTTGAATATATAAATTACTGGGATAAGGAACGACATCAACTACCTTTCGGTACCGATGGGGTAGTAATAAAAGTAAACGATTACCAACAGCAAGAAAAGCTGGGATATACAGCTAAATCGCCACGCTGGGCTATCGCCTATAAATTTAAAGCCGAACAGGCAACTACCAAATTACTTTCTATTCAATACCAGGTAGGACGTACCGGAGCAATTACCCCGGTGGCAAACCTTGAGCCTGTATTATTGGCCGGCACAACCGTTAAGCGGGCATCGTTACATAATTCCGATCAGATTAAACTACTTGATATTCACGAAAATGATACTGTTTTTGTAGAAAAAGGTGGTGATATAATACCCAAAATCGTTGGAGTGGATAAAAGAAAAAGAAAAACAGGAAGTAAAGAAATTGATTTTATAAAAAAATGTCCTGAATGTGGCAGTGATTTAATAAGAATTGAAGGCGAAGCAAAACATTATTGTCCTAATACCGCTGGATGTCCGCCACAAATAAAAGGTAGAATAGAGCATTTTGTAAGCCGCAAAGCCATGAATATTGGTGGCGCTGAAGCAACCATTGAAGCCCTGTTTAATAAAGGATTAATCTCCGATAGTGCCGATTTATACTATCTTACGAAAGAAGATATTTTATCCTTAGAAAGATTTGGCGAAAAATCGGCGAATAATTTATTGCAAAGCATCGAAGAATCAAAAACAGTCCCTTTTCAAAGAGTGCTTTATGCACTTGGAATAAGATATGTTGGCGAAACCGTTGCAAAAACCATAGCCGCTAAGTACCCATCAATTGATGAAATTATGAATGCATCTTTCGAAGATTTAACGGCTATTGACGAAATTGGTGAACGCATTGCTCAAAGTATTATCGACTATTTTAAAGATAAACGGAATATTAAGATTATTGAAAAATTAAAAAATGCAGGAGTGCAATTAGCTCAGGATAATTTAACAAGCAAACAAAAACAAACCGATAAATTAAAAGGGCTAAATATTGTTATTTCAGGAACTTTTAAAAATCACTCAAGAGATGAGCTGAAAGAACTAATTGAAAAGAACGGGGGTAAAAATACAAGTTCAATATCATCAAATACAAACTATTTACTTGCAGGTGAAAATATCGGGCCTAAAAAACTGGAAAAAGCAAATAAATTGAATATTCAAATTATTAATGAAGATGATTTTCTTCAATTATTAACGTAAATTTCTGGTGTAAAGATTAAGGAATAACATAAATTTTAATATACTTGTAGCGTGAATTATTTAGATAAAATAAAAAAATCTATTGGCAAATTAAGTCTTAAAAGAAACTTAAAAAAAAATAATCGTCAGGTTAAAGTACACAATTTTAATTCGGCCCAAACCGTAGGTATTATTTTTAATTCACCTGACGAAGCGTCATTTGCTATTGTAAAAAATTTTCTGTCCTTTTTAGCAAATAATAATTTAAAAGTTTTTGCACTGGGTTTTGTTCCTGAAAAAAAAATTCCTGAGAATTTATTATTGCGTAAAGGGATAAACTTCTTTTGTAAAAAAGACCTCAACTGGTATTACAAACCAAAAAACGAAGTTATCCGTCAATTTATGCAACAACATTTTGATATTTTAATTGATTTAAGCTTAAAAGAATATTTTCCCTTATATTATATTGGCCAATTGTCTAACTCATCGTTTAAAATTGGCAGGCAATCTGAAAAATATCAATATCATGATTTAATGATAGATATTGGTAAAAATCATTCTATTGAATATCTTATAGAGCAAATAAAACATTATTTAACACTCATAAATCAATAAAATTATGAATAATAAATTTGTTGGAACGGGTGTAGCCATTGTTACACCATTTAAAGATAATTTGGAAATAGATTACGAAGCACTGGAGAAACACATTGAGCATTTAATTTCCAATAATATCAACTACCTTGTGGTACTTGGAACTACAGGCGAGTCAGTAACCCAAACGAATGAAGAAAAAGATGATTTGGTTAATTTTATTAAACGGAAAGTTAACCATCGTATTCCCATTGTTTTGGGTATGGGAGGCAATAATACATCATCTATCGTAAATAAAATCCATAATACAGATTTTAACCAAATTGATGCGATATTGTCTGTTGCCCCTTATTATAACAAACCAAGCCAGGAAGGGCTTTATCAGCATTTTAAAGCCATTGCGCAAGTGTCGCCTGTGCCCGTAATTTTATACAATGTGCCAGGACGAACAGGCTCAAATATCCAGGCCAAAACAACCTTACGCTTAGCCCAAGATTTTGAAAATATAGTTGCTATAAAAGAAGCATCGGGAAACTTTTCGCAAGTCATGGAAATTATTAAAAATAAACCATCGGATTTTATTGTTGTTTCCGGTGAAGATGCACTTACGCTTCCTTTAATGTCAATAGGTGTTTCTGGTGTAATCTCGGTTGTAGGGAATGTTTTCCCTAAAGAATTTTCAACGATGGTGCAGCTTGCTTTACGTAATAATTTTGCCGAAGCTTTTGAAAATCATTATAAATTAATCGAGTTGATTGATTATTTATTTATTGAAGGAAATCCTGCCGGAGTTAAAGCTGCTCTTGCCCATATGGGTATTATTAAAAATAACTTAAGATTACCTTTAGTTCCTGTAAGTAATGAAACAAGTCAGAAAATTGCTGAATTAATAAATAAAATTAAGCAGTAATCATTTAATATGGTCTGAAATTTGATATAATTATTATATTGTAAAATAAAATATTTAGTGATATGGCTAAAATATACTCCATTTTTATTGCAACATTTTTAGTATTCACCTTCTTTGGATGTACTCCAAAAAGACAAGTACAAAGAATTTCAACAGAACAGACAACTGATTTAAGTGGCCGATGGAATGATTCCGATTCCAGAATGGTAGCTGAAGAAATGATTAATCAGCTTTTACATGATCAGTGGATAGATTTCTATCAAACAAAAAATCCCAATAAGCGTCCCATATTAATAGTAGGTTTAATCAGAAATAAAAGCCACGAACATATCGATGCCAATACGTTTATTAAAGATATCGAAAGAGCAATCATTCAAGATGCCTCAGCAAGATTAGTACAAGCAGGAGACAAAAGAGACGCTCTAAGACAGGAAAGAATGGATCAACAAAATTTTGCATCGTCAGAAACAACAAAAAACTGGGGACTTGAGCTGGGAGCAGACTATATGCTTCAAGGAACGATTACTTCCATTGTTGATACTTACAAAAAGGAAAAAATAGTGTATTATCAAATTAACCTTGAATTATCACACCTGGAGACCAATGAAATTGTTTGGATTGGTGAAAAGAAAATCAAAAAATATATTAAAAACTAAAATGAACTGTTAACATTATCTTTCAACCCGAACCTTAAATGAAGATTTTTTCACCAAAATATAAACACTTTATCTTCATTTCAATTTTTATTTTAATCCTAACAGGATGTGCAACCTATTATACTCAAACTATTGATTTTCAAAACTATATTGTTTCCGGAAATTTTCAACAAGCCAATAATTGGTTAGAAAAAAATAAAAAAGAAGCAACCGGCAAAAATCAACTATTATATTACTTAAACAGAGGGTATGTTTCCTGGATTTTACAAAATTATAATGAAAGTAATTTTTACTTTACCAAGGCAGAACATTTAATCGAAGATTATATTAAAAATTATTATCTCGAAGCGCTTACCTTAATTTCAAATCCGAATGTAAAACCATACCGCCCTGAAGATTTTGAAACCATAATGGTTAATTATTTTATGGCTTTAAACTATATTAAGCTGGAAAAATATGATGATGCCTTAGTTGAATGCAGACGTATAAACATTAAATTAAATCAGCTTAACGATAAATATAAAGACCATAAAAATCGTTATCAACGCGATGCTTTTGCCAATACCCTAATGGGAATAATTTATGAAATTGGCCATGATTATAATAATGCATTTATTGCCTACCGAAATGCTTTAACTATTTACGAAACAGATTATAAAGAATATTTCAATATCCCCGTTCCTTCACAACTAAAAAAGGACTTATTAAGAACAGCTTATCTTACCGGATTTTATGATGAAGTAGCTTATTATGAAAAAAAATTTGGAATGAAATACCAACATGAACAAAAAGATAACGGAGAGTTAGTATTTTTTTGGTTAAATGGATTTGGCCCGTATAAAACAGAAAACAGCATTAATTTTGTAAAAGTTCCAAATCAAAGAAAAGGATATATCACCCTGGTTAATGAGGAGTATAATCTCTCCTTCCCTCTTTATATTGGCGATAAATCGTCAAAAGAAAAAAAAGCATTTGAAGAATTACGTTTTTTCAGGGTAGCTTTTCCCAAATATGTAGAACGTCCTCCCGTGTATAATAGCGCTGCAATATATCAAAACTCAAATATTTATAAATTAGAACTTTTGCAAGATATTAATGATATTGCATTTAAAACACTAAATGACAGGATGGTACGTGAAATGGCAAATGCTAT
>JASGMZ010000072.1 GCA_030156305.1 Bacteroidales bacterium
TACTTTGTGCATTAACTTTGTGATACGTTGTGAAACTCGTAAAAGACATGCGGATTTTAGGTATATCTATAATTTATTAACGCTGTGGATGCTTACATGGTTTATTCATTTAAAATAAAAATATCAATAACTTTGTTTATAATTTTTGCAAGAAAACAAAATTTTTGTAACAACAATGTAATTTACATAGAGCCACACTATTTAAGTCTTTAATAATCAGATGTCTTTACTCATACTTTAATATATCAACAGGATTCTTTTTTGCTGCTCGTATCAGGAAATAACCGACAATGAGGTAAGTAAGGGTAAAAAGAATTATAAATGCAACAATAAATGGTTGGATAGAAATTTCCTTTCGATAAGGAAAATCTAACAACCACCTGTTCATTATATAATATGAAATCGGAGAAGCAATAATAAATGCTATTAATAAATTATAGGAAAAGGGCTTTGATAATAATGTCAATATATTTACAGATTTTGCTCCAAACGTTTTCCGTATAGCAATAGATTTAAGTTTATTCAATATCGAAATTGATGTCAATGCCAAAATCCCCATCAGAGATATTGCTACAATAATCAAGGCAGAAATTCTATAAATTTTAGATGTCCTTTCTTCCTGAATATACAATGAATTTAAAATATCAGTATATGGAATTATGTTACCCGAAAATGAGGGATCTACGGTATGTATTATTCCCCTTATTTTATCGCTGATTTCTTGTGTAATTAACTGATTTGTTTTTATAACAATATATTTCGCTTGCATTGAACCACTGTGTATCATCAATGGATCAATGGTGTTATGAAGAGATTCAAAATTAAAATTTTTTAATACTCCTATTATTTTCTTTTCTCCATATCCAATATTTATTTTTTCCCCAATGGGATTTTTAATATCTAATTGTTTTAAGGCCTCTTCATTGATTAAAATATTTTCATTCTTCTTTAATAATTGAGAGATGTTAGAAGGGGCTGTAATAAATGGGAAATCAAAAATATCAATAATGTTTCCATCAGCCCTGATTTCCTGTACCAGGATACCGGCTTCATTTAATTTACTGGTTACCTTTTGCACACTCAAATCAACCCCGGGTATATGCTGGCTATATGAAACATCTGTAATCCAATTCATTTCTTTCATTTTCTCATAAAGGAAATTTTTACTGTTTCTCATATTTTCTGTAAGGCCGTCTACTACTATTATATTGTTAGTATTGAATCCTAAATCTTTGTTCTTCATTAATTGAATTTGGGAATTGGTAATAATCAGGTTTATTAAAATAATTGCAGAAAATGTAAGTTGGAAAACTACAAATGAGCGTATTACCTTATTTCTAATTTTGGGGTTACCCACACGCAATAATTTTACCGGGGTTAGCCTAGTTAATTTCATTGCTGAATATAAACCTGCAGGTATTCCAATTACAGCTGCCATAACAATTAATACGGGAATTTGATATAATATAGATTTTAAACTAACCGATATGGGAGAATTAAGCAGAGATGCAAATACAGGCCCAATGAAAAAGGCAATTATTATTGCTAACAAAACTGCGATTATTGTTATCATTAAAGATTCACAGATAAACAAAATTTTTATTTCATTCCTGTTTGCTCCCAAGATACTCCTAATGGCTATTTCTTTACTCCTATAATGTGATTTTATCAAAAATATACTTGAATAATTAATGGCAGAAACGGTTAGGATAATAAAAATCAAAATAAGATTAATATAAACAAACTTTTTATTCCCATTGTTGCCTAGTTCATGCAACATATTACTGTTTAAGTGTATTTTAGCCATTTCCTGTAAGCCAATATTTACATCCATTCCGTCAACTCCCATATCACTAAAAAAAGCAGATAATACATTTTTACCGCACTCAACAATCTTTTTTTCAATATCCTGGTCAATAGGTTTGGTTAACTTAATATAATTATAAAAAGAAAGTCCCTGCTGAGCAATAAAATTGTTGTCTGGCCTATCTACAGAACTCATACTTATCAATAAATTAAATGTAAAATGCGATAACTCAGGTACTTTGTCGCACACAGCACCAATAGTAAAGGCTTTATCATCAATTAGAATGGTATTATTTACAACATCTGCAGTGCCAAACAATTTTACTGCTAATTCTTCAGTAAAAATTACCATATTAGGTTGATCGATTATTTTTTCAATATCTGTTGAATGCACGTTAAAATCAAAAACATTAAAAAAGGAGGTGTCAATATATAATACATCTTTTATAGGATAAAGCTTGTTTTCTACAACAATATTTTTTTCATCCTCTTTGAAAAATGCAGTCCCATATTTTACCTCAGGAATTCTGGATGCAAGTTCTTTTGCCAAAGTTCCACCAGATACCGGATACTCAACTATTTCATTGTTGTTGCCTGGCATTTTACTACATACTCTAAATATTTTTTCATAATCAGTATGAAACTTATCGTAATTAAGTTCATTATAAACATACTTTGATAAAACTATAAATACTGCTAATGCAAGGCTAAAGCCGGCTACTTTTATTATTGTAATAACCGGCATTTTAAGGAGATTTCGCAGACTTAGCTTAAAATAATGCTTTATCATAATTTATTATATTAACCCTATTTTAATACATTATTTATTTACTATCTATTATGCTGATATTTAAGAACAATGTAATTAATATGTTTAGTAGATTTTCTTAAAAATCAAATAGAGAATCTAAATTATAACATATTTAAAAAAAACAAAATAGTGTATTTTAAACCTAAAAAAGAAATGCCATCTTTTGTCACTCTCATTGTATTAACGTATAGTGGGTTTCATGCCCTTATGTCAGATGAATTTTTTTATAAATAATACTAATTTATATTAATTCTAAATAAAACTATTTTCAAATTTGTTTATTGCATTATTATTTTATCCTTCACCATGATAATTAAATCAAACATCAACCAAAAGAACCGTAGGTTCGGAATTATGGTAAAATTGTGAGAGCCATTAGTTTGGCATTATAAATGTTTTTTTTTCTATGATTATTTTATTATCACCCGTACACATGTATCCATTTTAACCACCATAATTTTGTCCTAGGGCTTGCAAGCATTTCAACGATAAAGGCAAGGAACAAACAAAAAAGGATTAAAGGAATCACATATTCAATTTTTGTTAACCCATTTATATGAATGGGATAGATTATGTCCTTGAAAAAAGAATATTAAGTTCAAATGCAAAGAAATCTCCCACAAACACACAATCATAAATCATTAATCCGTGTTCTTAAATCATTTAACAAACATCCAAAGAACAAATTCGGGTTTAACCAATCAGCAGTTCTACTTCATACCCATTGTGTCTGCGGACATTAAAAACCAACCCACCTTCAAAAATCAGATACTGTCCTTTTATACCTGTCAGTTTCCCTTTAATTTCCGGTTCATTATCAAAATTCACCGAATTTACTTTGGCAGGAAAATCATCCACCGGATATTCAATAAAGGTAATTTCATTATCATCTAAAAAATAGTGGACATACTCTTTATAAACAGAATCTTTTGCCCTCCTTTTTTCTTGTAAAAGATCAATTTCCTTATCGATCTTATTGCTTAACATATTCCTCCAATTGGTTTTGTCGGCAAAATGTTTTTTTAAATCCACCTCTAACAAACCCGCAGTATATCGATTGGGTGTTTTAGCAATTTTTATGGCATAGCTGGCTCCCTGATCGATCCAACGGGTTGGAATTTGTGTATGCCTTGTCACACCCACTTTTAAACCACTCGAAACCGCGAGATAAACATAATGATCCTGCAAACAATGTGTTTTCGACCACTCCATATCACGCGAAATGCCTTCTTGCGCGCTGCATAACTCCGGTTTTAAAATACAATCATCGGTTTCGGGCGCTGTGCGATAACAAGGATAACAATACCCTTGATGAAACGATTTTTTGGTTAACCGTCCGCAACGAATACAATGGATTTCACCTAAAAAGCGCAATGTAATATCCTTATTCAGTAAATCATTCATGCATATTACCTCATCCCCTAACGTTAAAAAATAATTTACCGGAGTATTTAATTCCGTTTTCATTTTCAATAAAGTTCCCTGTTTTTTCATAAATGCAAATTTTACATCAAAAGTAATAAAAATTTTTATTACTGATTTATAGCTAATTACGGTTGAATATTTAAAAAAATAAATACTATGTATTGCATAGTACTGATATTTTTATATATCTTTGCATTATAGTTTTATTTGTAATGTATAGTACTATAAAAATTAAAAAATAATGAAAACAACGATTACGGTTAATTTGGGAGGTTTAGTATTTCATATCGACAATGATGCTTATAAAATGTTAAACACCTATTTAATAGCCATCGAGAAACAATTTAACAGCGAAGCGGAACGTAAAGATATTATGGCCGATATTGAAACACGCATTGCTGAACTTTTTACCGAAATGTTAGGTAAAAAAAGAGATGTAATCAGGAAAGAAGAGGTATTAAAGGTGATTGAAATAGTAGGCCAACCGGAAGATTTTATGGAAGAAGAAACATCACCCCCCGGGACATCTCGAAAAAAAAGCACCACCTACCAGGCCACCAAAAAATTGTACCGCGATCCTGACAACCGGGTACTTGGAGGAGTATGTGGAGGATTAGGCGCCTATTTCAATATTGACCCTCTTGTATTTCGGATCCTCTTTATTTTGATTTTTTTCGGCATGGGCTCAGGACTAATCATCTACATTATACTGTGGATTGTCATTCCGGAAGCACATACAACAGCCCAAAAACTGGAAATGCGTGGTGAACCCATTACCATTGAAAATATTAAAAAAGCAGTTCGCGAAGAATTTGAAAATGTACGCAAAAACATGAAATTCTGATGTTTTCATTCATCATGAAAAATATTTAACTAAACCTTGAAACAATGAATCTCGAAAATACCAAAGCTCAAATGAAAAAAGGCGTATTAGAATTTTGTATTCTTTCTATCCTGTCGAAACAGGATTATTACGCCTCCGATATCATCAAAGCGTTAAAAGAAGCTAAAATGATTGTGGTTGAAGGAACATTATATCCCCTGCTTACCCGGCAAAAAAATGCCGGTTTATTAAGCTATCGCTGGGAAGAATCGACCCAGGGACCCCCACGAAAATATTACACGCTAACCGATAAGGGGAAAACCTATTTAGAAGAGTTGAAAAAATCGTGGAAGGAACTCGTTGAAGCAGTAAACTCAATTAATAATCAATAAAAACCGATAAAAGATTATGAAAAAAACAGTTAAAATAAATATCGGCGGAGTAATTTTTCATTTAGATGAAGACGCATATCAAATCCTTCAGCAATATTTAACAGCCATTAACACTCACTTTTCCTCAAGCGACGAAGGCAAGGAAATTATTGCCGACATTGAAAACCGAATTGCTGAGATTTTACAAAGTAAAACATCGGAACAAAAACAAGTAATAACCCAAAAAGATATTGAAGAGATTATCGAAATCATGGGCCGTCCAGAAGATATTGCCGACGATGCGGGCGAAGAACATGAAGAACACTACAAAGCATCCAAAAGGCTTTATCGCGATCCGGATAACCGTATTCTGGGAGGTGTTTGTTCCGGCATAGCCACCTACCTGAATATCAACCCAATTATTATCCGGTTATTATTTTTGATTTTAATCTTTGCGTATGGCGTTATTGGAATTATATATATTGTGCTATGGGCATTGTTGCCGGCCGCTCACACTACAGCCCAAAAAATAAAAATGCGCGGAAAAAGTTTTAAAATATCCGATATCGAAAAAAATGTGCGTAATGAATACGACAATGTGAAAGATAATCTTAAGAACATTAAAAATACGCAAGATTATAATCGTACACGTAGCTTTTTTAATGGCTTGTTTTCTGCCCTTGCCGTTTTCTTTAAGTTTGTTTTTAAACTTTTTGCTGTGGTGCTGGGCTTAGCAATGATTATTACCGGAGTAGGATTCCTCATTGGGCTAACAGGAACGCTTATTATTGGAGAACCCTTTATGCCCTGGAGCCATAATTTTGTGGATAACCAACTAATTATTTCCGACATAATCTATTCATTTACCGATCCAAATACCGCATGGATTTTAGCCATAAGTGCTATTCTAATTGTTTTCATTCCTCTAGTTGCCCTTGTCTATGGGGGATTTAAACTTTTACTGGGCATCCGGCCCAACGATAAAGCTTTTGCTGCGGTAGGTTTTACTGCATGGATTATTAGTATCATCATATTGTTCGTATTGGGAGGAATGCAAATCAGAAACCTTGCTCTTTCTGTTAAAGATAAAGAAAACATAATTATTGAGGAGCCTGCCAATAAAACGTTGTATCTAAAGGCTAAAGAAGGCTTTCCGGTAATCAAATCAACCTTTTATATTTTCGATAGCGAATTTATGGTAATGCATGATAAGAATGACGAAAAACAGGTATATGCTTATCCTGAAATAAATATTGTGCAGAGCCATTCGGATCAGTTCGAAATTGAAATTTGTAAAGAAGGACGTGGCAAAAACCGAATAAAAGCATTGGAAAATATCGAGAAAATAAGTTACCAATGCACACAGCAAGACTCCATTATATGGTTTGATCCGGTTTACTCGTTGCGTGACGAAAACCGGTGGGCCTTTCCGGAAGTAGATATTACCCTTCGGGTACCCGAAGGGTATATTCTTTATCTTGATAAAAGTTTAGAAGAGCAACTGGATTATGTTACGAAAAAAGATAATTACCGTACCGAAGAGATGGTAAATAACTATTGGATGATGACCGATGATGGGCTGGCTAAATACCTGTCAGAAAAAGAAAAATAAAATAGTTAGACGTGGCACGGCTTATTCGTGCCACGTTTACACACAGGTAATGTTTCTTTTTTAAAAAATCTAAAAAAAATATTTGCAAACAATTTTTTTTTTATAAATTTGCACACTCAATCACTTGTCCGATGGTGTAATTGGCAACACGTTTGGTTTTGGTCCAAAAGAGTCCAGGTTCGAGCCCTGGTCGGACAGCAAGAATCCTGACATTTATCGTCAGGATTTTTTTGTATGTCGGGCATGGTAATAGTCTGGTGAGGTGAAAGGCAGATTTGTGATACCCTGCTTGCAGCAGGCAAGGTTGTGAAACTCGTAAAAGACATGCGGATTTTAGGTTATAAAAAACTTTTTAGCCCCAAAAAAATAATCTAATTCACTTTTTTTAATTGCATTTTTTATTACATAAATCTATCTTTGTACGTTTTAAAAACTTGAGGATTAAAAATTAAGCATCACCAATGAGTAAAAAATTTCCGGAATACAAACAATTGGATCTATCGCAAATCAATAAAGATATTCTTGCGAGATGGGATAAAAACGACACGTTTCATAAAAGTATAACTACCCGCGAAGGGAAACCCACCTTTGTATTTTATGAAGGGCCTCCTTCCGCCAACGGGCTTCCGGGAATTCACCATGTGATGGCTCGTGCCATAAAAGATATTTTTTGTCGTTACAAAACCATGCAGGGTTACCTGGTAAAACGAAAAGCCGGATGGGATACTCACGGCCTTCCTGTTGAACTATCGGTAGAAAAATCATTGGGAATTACGAAAGAGGATATTGGTAAAAAAATATCGATCGATACTTACAATAAAACCTGTAAAAAGGAAGTAATGAAATATACCGATGTATGGGAAAACCTTACCCATAAAATGGGATATTGGGTAAATATGGACGACCCATACATTACTTATGATAATCGGTATATCGAAACGCTGTGGTGGTTGTTAAAACAGCTTTTTGAAAAGGGGTTGTTGTATAAAGGATATACCATTCAGCCATACTCTCCGGCTGCCGGAACCGGATTAAGTACTCATGAATTAAATCAACCCGGATGCTATAAGGATGTTAAAGATACTACCTGTACTGCACAATTTAAGGTTATTAAAAATGAACAATCAGATTTTCTTTTTAAAGATGTAGAAACGGATGTTTATCTTTTGGCATGGACAACTACTCCATGGACATTACCCTCGAACACAGCATTGGCTGTAGGGCATAAAATTAACTATGTAAAAGTCCGGACATTTAATCAATATACCGGCGAACCGGTTACTGTTATTCTATCCAAAGATTTATTCCCAGCCTATTTTGATAAAAAAGCAGAAGAGCTAAGTCTTGATGATTACAAACCTGGGGATAAAAAAGTTCCGTACAAAATTATAGCTGAATATACCGGAGCGGATTTAGAAGGCATCCGATACGAACAACTCATCAATTGGGTAAAACCCAAAGGAGATGCTTTCCGTGTAATTTTAGGCGATTATGTTACCACCGAAGAAGGTACCGGAATTGTACATATTGCGCCCACTTTTGGTGCAGACGACGACCGGGTAGCCAAGCAAAGTAATATTGCTGCTCTTGTTTTATATGATAAACAAGGAACGATGCAACCCATGGTGGATAAAAAGGGACGAATGTACCTGCTGGATGAATTAGACCCCGATTTTGTATCTCAATATGTAAATGTTAAAGCCTATAAAGATTTTTCAGGACGATATGTTAAAAATGAATACGATGAGTCGCTTACCGAAAATGATCCAACCATTGATGTGGATATTTCGGTCATGCTAAAAAAGGAAAATAAAGCCTTTAAAATCGAAAAGTATGTTCACAGCTATCCGCATTGTTGGAGAACAGACAAACCGGTACTTTATTACCCGTTAGATTCATGGTTTATTAAAACCACTGCGCTAAAAGAACGAATGATAGAATTAAACAAAACCATCAACTGGAAGCCCGAATCAACCGGTACAGGTAGATTTGGTAAGTGGTTGGAAAACTTACAGGACTGGAATTTATCCCGATCAAGATATTGGGGTACACCATTACCCATTTGGGTTACCGAAGACCGCTCAGAGATGAAGTGTATTGGCTCAGTTAAAGAGTTGTACAACGAAATTGAAAAATCGGTAAAAGCCGGATTTATGAAAGAAAATCCATTGGGTGATTTTGAACCGGAAAACTATTCTAAAGAAAATTATGATAAAATAGACCTTCACAGGCCTTATGTGGATGAGGTGATTTTAGTTTCGGGCCAAGGGAAGAAAATGGTTCGCGAGCTTGATCTGATTGATGTATGGTTTGATTCAGGAGCGATGCCCTATGCACAAATCCATTATCCTTTTGAAAATAAAGAAGGGTTTGAAAAAGTTTATCCTGCCGATTTTATTGCCGAAGGTGTTGACCAGACCCGCGGATGGTTTTTTACCTTACATGCTATTGCTACGATGTTGTTTGACTCCGTAGCCTTTAAAAATATTATCTCTAATGGGTTGGTGTTAGATAAAAATGGAGCCAAAATGTCCAAACGATTGGGCAATGCGGTTGATCCATTCGAAACCATAGAAAAAAACGGATCCGACCCGTTACGCTGGTATATGATTACCAATGCTCAACCCTGGGATAATTTGAAATTTGATCCTGCAGGCCTTGAAGAAGTAAAAAGAAAATTCTTTGGTACCCTTTATAATACGTATTCATTTTTTGCGCTTTATGCCAATGTAGATGGATTTAAGTATGCGGAAGAAGAAGTCCCTGTGGAAGAACGTCCGGAGATTGATCGATGGATCATATCTTTATTAAACTCGTTGGTAAAAGAAGTTGAAAAAGACTATGAAAATTACGAGCCTACAAGAGCCGGAAGAGCTATTCAGGATTTTGTTACCGAAAATTTAAGTAACTGGTATGTTCGACTTAACAGAAAAAGATACTGGGGAGGTGAATATTCAAAAGATAAGATTGCAGCTTACCAAACGCTTTATACTTGTTTAGAAACTGTAGCAAGGCTTATAGCTCCTATAGCACCGTTCTTTGCCGATCAGTTATTTACCGATCTTAACACAGTAACCGGGAAAGATACTACCGAATCGGTTCATATTGCTGATTTCCCTGAATATAATGAACAATATATTGATCTGGCACTCGAAGAAAGAATGGATATTGCCCAGCGAGTGTCCTCTATGATTCTTGCCTTACGGCGAAAAGTAAATATTAAAGTGCGTCAGCCGTTAAGCAAAATTATGATTCCTCTGCTGGATACTTCATTAAAAGATAAATTTGAAGCAGTAAGAAATTTGGTATTATCAGAAGTTAATGTGAAAGAGGTTGAATATATTACCGATACTACCGGGATTTTGGTGAAAAATATAAAACCAAACTTTAAAGCCTTGGGGCCAAAATATGGTAAATTAATGAAACATATTTCAACGGCTGTTGCCCAAATGACACAAGAAGATATTGCTCAACTTGAGCGTGATGAAAAATTTACAATAAATGCCGGCGACGAACAAATAACATTAAGCTTAGCCGATGTTGAAATTTCTTCGGAAGATATTCCGGGATGGCTGGTAGCCAATGATGGTAAATTAACTGTTGCACTGGACATTAATATTACCGATGAATTACGCGAAGAGGGTATCGCCCGGGAATTTATTAACCGGATTCAGAATCTGCGTAAGGAAAGTAATTTTGATGTTACCGATAAAATCAAAATAGAAATTAAAAAACACGATTTAATTGATCGTGCAATTGAAAAACATAAAGACTATATTGGGGCACAAACATTAGCTAAGTCAATTGATTTAGTTAACCAATTTAAACAAAATACAGTGTTCGACGTAGAAATTGATGATGAAATAAAAACCCAAATAAAAATTATCAGAGTAAACGAATAAATACTCGTTAAAATGAAATAATTTATTATCTTTAGCACAATTAAAAATTTATGAGTTATGGCTGAAAAGACTAGATATAATGATGAAGAGTTGGCCGAATTTAAAGAGATTATCTTAAAAAAGCTTGACAAAGCACAAAAAGATTATGAGCTTTTAAAAAAGACCATTACGCATAGCGAAAGCAATGATACCGAAGACACATCGCCTACTTTTAAAGTATTAGAAGAGGGTGCTGCAACCCTTTCTAAAGAGGAAGCCGGAAGACTGGCACAGCGGCAATTGAAATTTATTCAACACTTACAGGCTGCATTGGTTCGTATTGAAAACAAAACCTATGGTATTTGCCGTGAAACCGGAAAACTTATTTCTAAAGAAAGACTTCGTGCGGTTCCACACGCAACACTGAGTATCGAAGCAAAACAAAATAAACGCTAAATATTTTTTAGAAGATGAATTAAATGATTGGGTCTGGAGTGATCCAATCATTTTTTTATTATTCTCTACTTTTCAGTAGATTTACCAAAATTTTAAACTCAAAGCTCGTGAAGTCAAATACTAAAACATCGATTATAGTTATCATTCTTATATTAATTATTGATCAGGCTCTGAAAATCTGGATTAAAACCCATATGATGTTGGGGCAGGAATATAAAATTTTGGGTGATTGGTTTATTATCCATTTTACCGAAAATAACGGGATGGCGTTTGGAATGGAATTTTGGGGCGAAAAAGGCAAAATTTTCCTTACACTTTTCAGGATTGTTGCGGTAATTGGTATTGGTTGGTATTTAAGTCATTTGATTAAACAAAAAGCACCTAAAATGCTAATAATTAGTATTGCTCTAATTTTAGCCGGAGCAATGGGTAATATTATCGACAGTGTTCTTTATGGTGTAATTTTTGATGACAGTTTTTATAAAGTTGCTGAATTTTTACCCGACAGTGGGGGATATTCAACATGGATGCAGGGTAAAGTGGTTGATATGTTCTATTTTCCCATTTTGAAAGGCAATTTCCCTTCGTGGTTTCCGTTTTGGGCAAACGAACAATTCGTATTTTTCAGGCCGGTTTTTAATATCGCCGATTCGGCCATTACCATTGGTGTTTTGTATATTCTTATTTTTGAACGTTCGTTTTTTAAACACAACTAACTTGCTCTAAGCATTTGAAATATGAAGATTGCTTAGTGGAGTAAAAACCTGTTGTTATAACC
>JASGMZ010000073.1 GCA_030156305.1 Bacteroidales bacterium
GAACAAGGCTTGCGAAGAATTGGCAGCCAGGAGTTTACTGACGTAAATGACTAATTGCCAATGCGAGCGTAACGCAGTTATTGACGTTTTCTTATAGCCTCTAATTATAATTTTTTAACATAAGCTACTTATTAACTTTATTATATTTTTAAGATTATAGGATATTTATTAAATGGAATTAAATAACTTTGTTTTAATCAAACATATTATTTATGGCTAAAGGGAAAGTTCTTGTAATAGATGACGAAGATAAACTAAGAAACTTATTAACACGGTTAATTAGTTTTGAAGGATATGATGTTATTGATGCTGAGAATTGTAGATCAGCATTAAATAAAATTGAAAAGCATGATATCGATGTTGTTCTATGCGATGTTAAATTACCTGATGGGAATGGTGTGGACCTTATTCCCAAATTAAAAACGAAGAGCCCATACTGCGAGATAATTATGCTTACCGCTTATGGGAATATTCCTGATGGTGTTCAGGCAATAAAGAACGGTGCTTTTGATTACATAACCAAAGGAGATGATAACAACAGAATTATTCCGCTTATAAACAGAGCCATTGAAAAAGCAGATTTGGCAAAAAGAGTTCAGGTTTTAGAAAAACAGCTCAAAACCAGGTTTTCTTTTGAAAATATAATTGGAGAATCAAAAGCTATTAAGGAAGCAATTGACCTGGCTAAAAAAGTAGCTCCAAATGACACTCCTGTTCTACTTACAGGAAAAACTGGAACTGGAAAAGAAATCTTTGCACAGTCAATACATCAAGCCAGTAAAAGAAGCAATAAAAATTTTTTAGCGATTAACTGTTCCGCATTTTCAAAGGATATTCTGGAAAGCGAAATGTTTGGACATAAAGCCGGTGCTTTTACCGGTGCCATAAAAGAACAAAAAGGACTTTTTGAGGAAGCTAATAATGGCACATTGTTTTTAGATGAAATAGGAGAAATGCCACTGGAATTGCAATCGAAGTTTTTAAGAGTTTTAGAATCCGGTGAATTTATAAAAATTGGAGATAATAAGCCACAAGAGGTAAATGTTCGAATTATTGCAGCTACGAATAGAGACCTGCAAGAAGAAATAAAAAAAGGGAACTTTAGAGAAGACCTGTATTATAGGTTATCGGTATTTCAGATTAATATTCCATCGTTACAGGAACGCGGTAATGATATTGAGTTATTAGCCAACTATTTTGCTCAAATTTATGCAACAAAAAATGATAAGAAGATCGTTTCCTTATCAAAAGAATATGTAAAAGCATTGAAATTACATAACTGGCATGGAAATACACGCGAATTAAAAAATGTAATAGAAAGAAGCGTTATTTTATGCAGTTCAGAAGAGTTAACAACTGAAACTTTGCCAATCGACCTTATCAAAAAATTACCCGAAACAGATAATAAGAAAACATATTCAGAATTTGATTTAGCGCTGGCAGAAAAAGAACATATTCAAAAAGTATTGAATTATACTAATGGAAATAAAACAGAAACTGCTCGTTTACTTAACGTTGCCCTGTCTACATTATATAGAAAATTATCTGAATACAAAATTAGATAATCAAATTCCTAAAATGCTAAACCCCACCTTTTCAAAATGGGAAGGTATTCCGGATTGAAATTAAAAAAATTCCAGTTTAACGTTTAGTAATCAGAACCATCCATATTTTTTGTTTTTAATGGCATTCTATTTGGCATTGCTTTAATGATGTAATTGTAATCAAATTAAAACTTAATAAAATGGAAACAAAAATTCAAAAAACATTAATGCAATGGTTTCCCGAAGCATTTGATAAATCGAAAAAATATACAGAATATGAAATGCTAAATGTTTTTGCAAAATATACGCAAACACTAATACGGGACGATAAGGGGAATAAAGCGGAACCTTTTAAAATTATAAATTTACTTTATATAAAAGGAAACTTACACGACAAGAATGCCATAGAAAATGAATTTTTTTGCCCCCTGGCAGAGAATGTGAGTGAAGGTAATTTAAAAGAGCATTTGGAATTAATGCCTGAAGAAATAAGAGATGTTTACATTAAAACAATAATTGAGAATTAAAATTAAACATTCAAAATGAAAATTATTATTTCAGGAGGAGGAGACGTTGGAGTTTATCTGGCAAAGCTTTTAGAACAAGAATTCCATGATATTATCTTAATTGATATCCAAAAAGAAAAACTTGAATTTGTTGAAAAAAATTTAGGCATAGCAACTGTTCTGGGTGACTCAACAAGTTATAAAGTTTTAAAAGAAGCCCAGGTTGAAGAAGCTGATTTATTGATTTCTGTTACATCAATCGAATCGACCAATATTATTTCAACATTAATTGGCAAAAAAATGGGTGCAAAATATACCATTGCCAGAATAAACAACATGGAATACTTGATTGATAAAACCACCCTTGATTTAAGAGATTTGGGAATAGATGATTTAATTTCCCCGGAGTCTCTTGCTGCAAGAGAAATTAAATATATTTTAAAATCGCCCGCTTTAACAGAAACATTTGATATTGACGGAGGCAAACTAACTTTAATGGGACTTTATTTAGATAGAGATTCTCCTGTCATCAATCAAACCATTGCAGAAACATCTTATCTAAATCCTGATAAGTTATTTATGATTGTGGCATTAAATCGAAAAGGAAAAACAATTATTCCAAGAGGCAATACCAAATTATATCAAGGAGACCATGTTTATTTTATTTCAAAAGAGGAAGGGAAAAATAAAGTGCTTGCCTATGCAGGAAAAAAACCTTTGCAAATTAAGAATGTATTGGTGGTTGGTGGCAGTCGAACAGGAAAGTATATTGCACACAGATTAAGTAAGTATTATGATATCAAACTTATTGAAAAAGATCAGGAAAAAAGTAACTTTTTAGCTTTAAACCTGCCTAAAGTACAAATTGTAAATGGAAACGGAACAGATGTAAGTCTGTTGCAAGAAGAAGGAATTAAAAATTATGATGCATTTGTTTCTGTAACAGGAAACGCCGAAACAAATATTTTTTCATGCCTTGTGGCTAAAGAGCTTGGAGTTAAAAAAACCATAGCCATGGTTGAGAATATCGGTTTATTTGATCATTCGCAAAAAATAGGTGTCGATACCTTAATCAATAAGAAGTTAGCAGCGGCAAATTTTATCTTTAGAAATATTCAAAAAGGAAATGTCTTTTCTCATCTTTATGGTATTGATGCGGAAATTATGGAGTTTACCGTTAAAAAGAATTCAAGGATTTCGCAAAAACCAATCATGGAACTTGATTTGCCTGAAAATGTTGTGATAAGCGGTGTAATCAGAAAAGATAAAGGTTACATTACTCTGGGCGATTTTCATTTAAAACCAAATGACAGGGTAATGGTTTTTGCCTTGCAACAAAGTATGAAGAAAGTTGAAGCTTGTTTTAAATAGTAAGTATTGTGAATTTAATACCGCATAAAAAGAAAGAAACCTTCAGAATGCTTTTTAAGCAAATTGGAGGGGTGCAAATTATTTTGGGGTTTATACTTTTTATTCCGATGATAGTATCCATAATTTATGGTGAGTACTATTCGGCCTTAGGTTTTTTTGTTTCTTCAATAATAATATTATTCATCGGTTATGCTCTGTTTAAATTTAACGACCCTGTTCCCGAACCATTAAGCAGGCATGCATTAATAATTGCTGCCTTAGGATGGATGTCCATTGCCATTATGGGTTCCATTCCATTTATGATCACGGCTTACATCACTCCCCCTGATATTTTGAACCAATTTATACCAAGCGGTGCTGAGTATACTTCAAGCTTACAATTCTTTAAAAACCCTTTACATGCCCTATTCGAAAGTATGAGTGCCTTTACAACAACCGGCTTAACAATGGCGGTACATGAGCCCAGCATAGGCAAAGGATTAATTTTTTACAGATCGCTTGCTCAATGGATTGGTGGTGCCGGATTTATCGTATTGTCAATAGCTGTTTTCAGACAATCCAGCGGAAGAGCTGCTATGTTATTGTACGGATCTGAGTCAAGTGGTGAACGATTACAGCCCACAATAATTGATACATCCCGTTCAATATGGAAAATATACTTAGGCCTTACACTTTTTAGCACGCTGTTTCTAATTATTGGAACATACTTTATACTGCCGGATTATAGTTTTAAAGAGAATATTTTTGATTCCATAAATCATGCTATGACAGGCCAATCAACAGGAGGCTTTAGTACTTTGGATGATAGCATAGCGGGGTATAACTCTAAAGCAATGGAGATGTTGTATTTATTTCCGATGATTTTAGGGGCACTGTCTATTCCTTTTTATTTCAAAGTGATTTATGAGAAACAGTTTAATCAGTTTTGGAAAAATATTCAAACGCGGTCGGTTCTATTATTCTCAATTATAGGGGGTATTATTCTTTCATTCTTATTGTTAAAATCAGGATTCGAAACCGAGCCTTTCAGAAAAGGAATCTTTCAATTTGTAAGTGCTTTAACCACTACCGGATGGCAAACAGCTGATATTAATGGGTGGGACAGTTCTTCTGTGGTTTTTATTGTTATGGGAGCAATGATTGTAGGAGGAGCCGCAGGTGCTACCGTTGGAGGAATTAAAATAATCAGGGTATTGCTCATTTTAAAAGGTGTACAATGGCATATCAATGGATATTTTGTATCAGATAATGCTGTTCAGGTAGTTGAGTTTAACCAAAAAAGATTATTACCTGAAGAGATGAACAAAGAACTGGCATCAGCTGCGACATTCTCTTTTATTTACCTGTTGTTGGTTTTAATATCAACCTTAATTACTTATTATTATATGGGAGATGGTTATACCATTACCGAAGCTCTTTTTGAATCAGCTTCGGCTCAGGGAACCGTTGGGTTATCGTGTGGAATAACCGGCCCTTCTATGTCTCCTGTTTTGGAGCTTACCTATTTCTTTCAAATGTGGATTGGAAGACTGGAAATTATTCCTGTATTAGTCCTTTTAAGAACCATAATTTGGGGAACAAAACCTAAAGTTGTTTGATTTCAAATTAAAGACAACTTTTCACATAGGATAAAATTTCGTAATTTGGTGTTGATTTAAAACAAGCATTTTATGAAAATTAAGACAAAACTTAATCTTGGTGTAGGGCTTCTGTTTATCCTTATCATAATACTTGCTATTTTTGGTGTTAACCAGATAAATACGCTCGCCGAAGATTCCGAAAACATATTAAAGGATAATCAGAAAACGATTGATTATACAAGGAATATGCTAGAATCCTTATCTAAATTAAATAAAGATAAAGAAGCGATTCAAACATTTGAAAATTATCTGTTAAAACAAAAAAACAATATTACAGAAAAAGGAGAATATGATTTAACAGAAAACCTCTCAAAATGCTTTCAGTTATTAAAAACAAATCCTTCAGATACGTTGGCCTTAGAAAATATACAGGCAGACCTGTTCGAAATTATGAAAATAAATCTGCAAGCCATAGAAATGAAAAATACTATCGCTTCAAAAGCAGCAGGTAAAGCTGTTTTATTAATTAGTTTCTTAAGTGCTTTCAGCATTTTAGTAGCACTTATCTTGTTCTTAAAATTGCCTGCCAACATTTCAAATCCAATCCGAGAGTTAACTGAAAGTATTAAACAGATTGCGGCTAATAATTATTCTCAAAGAGTAAACTTTGAAGCACATAATGAGTTTGGCGAATTAGCAAAATCTTTTAATTTAATGGCAGCGAAATTAAATGAGTATAAGAAAAGCAACATCACTAAATTACTTGCCGAGAAAAAAATTACAGAAACACTCATAAATAAGGTGCCAGACCCAATAATTGGTTTTGATCATCAACTCAAAGTAAATTTTGCCAATGAAGAGTTTCTAAAATTATTAGAAATGGATAACAATCAAGTTATTGGAAAACATGCTGTAGAATTAGCTACTGTAAATAATTTAATTAAGCAGGTTCTTATTATGAACCCGGAGAAAGACAAAAAATCATTTCAAAAAAATGTAGATGCAAAAATTAAACTTGAAAAAAACGAAAAAGAAATATATTTTGAAAAAGAAATTCAGGAAATCTTATATACTCCTGAAGAAGAAAAGAATGAACGAATTTTAGGGTATGTTATTATATTAAGGAATATTACTAAATATATGGAGTTAGATTTGGCAAAAACTAATTTTATAGCAACCGTATCTCATGAACTTAAAACGCCAATATCATCGCTAAAATTAAGTCTTAAGCTATTAGAAAATGAAAAAACAGGGTTGATTAATGAAGAACAAAAGAATTTAATTAAAAGTTGTGAGGATGATACCAATCATTTATTAAGGATTATTGCAGAACTACTTAATTTAGCGCAAGTAGAAACAGGGAATATTCAACTGAATGTTATTCCTTCAAAACCCTATAAAATCCTTGCGTATGCTGTAGATGTAACAAAATCGCAGGCAGAGCAAAAAGGTGTAAAGTTTAACATAAATGCTCCTGAAATAATATCATCGGTACTTGCAGATAGTGAAAAAACAGCATGGGTATTAACGAATCTTATTTCCAATGCCATACGTTATTCAGACAAAAACTCAGAAATATTTTTAAGAATAAAAGAAGAAAAAGAAACAATCCAATTTCAAGTAAAAGATAAAGGGAAAGGTATTCCACCTGAATACCAGGATAAGATTTTTAATAAATATTTTCGGGTTCCCGGCTCTAAAAAAGAAGGTACGGGATTAGGATTGGCAATTAGTAAAGAATTTATTGAATCGCAAGGTGGAAAAATAACTGTTGAGAGTGAAACTGGTAAAGGCAGTTTATTTTCTGTTTATTTGAATAAAGCATAATAATGAGTTAAAAACCTTCTTTACATCTAAAAGAATAAAAGGAAGCAAAAACAGGATTGAAATGCTTATCTTTTATCATTAAACAAATGCTGACAAAAGACTAGTCACATCAGTCTGTAATTTACTTTCCTTCTTTTTGGAGAAGTAATCAGGCCATAACTTAGATTAAGATTTATTTTTATACACTTTTTTTGTAACGGTTTTATTAATCGATTTTTTATTTTTGTAAGCATATATTAAGAATAATCCCAACATTATCATTAGAAATTCATAGGAAAATATTTTGGGATAATATATTTTTTTCAGATTTTAAATAAAAATATATTTATTTTTGAAGAATTAAATTTACTTATATGACACTGTTGATAAATCTTCAGCATCTCCCAATAACAGACCCTATTCTAATTTTTGCATTAGTATTGATTATTATATTAATATTTCCTACACTTTTTAAAAAGTTAGGAATTCCTGAAATCATAGGATTAATCATAGCAGGAGTTATTGTCGGGCCTCATGGAGTTAACCTGTTATCGCAAGATATAGGTTTATCCATTTTTAGTCAGGCCGGCCTTTTATATTTAATGTTTCTTGCCGGCCTGGAAATTAATGTGGCACAGTTTTTAAAAAATAAAATTCCCAGTCTGACTTTTGGAATACTTACCTTCTCTTTACCTTTTATATTAAGTGGGTTTGTTTTCTTTTATATTTTTAAAGTTGATATTATTGCATCATTATTAATCTCAAGTATGATTGCGACTCATACATTAGTAGCCTATCCTATTATTGGGCGGTTTGGGATAAATAATAACCGGGTAGTAAACATTATCATTGGTGGAACAATAATTACAGATACTATTGCATTATTGATTTTGGCTATCGTTTCAGAATCAACCAATGGGACTTTAGACCATCTTTTCTGGATTCAGTTTATTGGTTATTTTACTCTTTTTCTGATTTTTGTTTTATGGGTAATACCACACTTAAGCAAATGGTTTTTTAAAAATTACGATGGGGAAAGCAGCTCCGAATACATTTTTGTTTTAACCATGGTTTTTATTGCGGCAGTTGTTGCAAAATTTGTACATATAGAACCCATCATAGGGGCTTTTTTCGTTGGATTGGCTATGAGTAGTTTAATTCCCCGCACATCTCCGTTAATGAACAGAATTGTGTTTATCGGAAATACTATATTTATTCCTTTTTTCCTGATAACCGTAGGCATGTATGTTGATTTACATGTTTTAACACAAGGTAAAGAATTAATATTTTTAATTATTGCCTTTGTTATAATTGCCTTGTTAAGTAAGTACATCGCAGCCTACATAACACAAAAAATTTTTAAGTATAATAAACTTGAACGTAACTTGATTTTTGGTTTAAGTAATGCACGTGCAGCATCTGCTATTGCGATCGTGCTTGTAGGATTTAATCTTGAGTTAATAAATGAATCGATTGTAAATGCAACCATTATTCTTGTTTTAATATCTACACTTGTTAGTTCTTTTGTAACCCAAAATGCAGCAAAAAAGATAGCCATTCAGGAAGAAAAAGAACTGCCTGATTTAAGCGATAGTCCTGAACGAATTCTGGTTCCTATTTCGAATCCTAATACCATTGAAAAGTTAATTAATTTTGCCATACTCATAAAAGATCCAAAATCAAAGCTCCCGCTTTACCCATTATCCATCGTAAATGATGATCATAAAGCAGAGCAGAATGTTGTAACTTATTCTAAAATACTTGATAAAGCCAGAGTTCATGCATCATCTTCGGATAAAATTGCACAAATAGTATCTCGTATTGACACCAATATTGCTGATGGAATTGCCAGGACAACTAAAGAGTTGCAAATTACTAAAATAGTTATGGGTTGGCATGGAAAATCAACAACAAAAAGCTTTTTCTTTGGCACACTTTTAAAGAATCTTTTAGAGAAAACAGGGAAAATGATATATGTTATCCGCTTAAACACTCCTATTAATTTAATAGAAAACATTCATGTAATGATGCCACCTGCATCTGAATTTGAAATTGGTTTTTTAGAATGGGTAAATTCTATTTTAAACATATCGGTTCATACTAATAGTAAAATTACTTTTTGGGGATATAAACAAACCCATCAAAAAATTCAATCCATCATTGAGAATAATAAATATATACAAGAAGTAGATTACCGTGTTGCTGTATCTTCTAATATGTTTCAATTAATTTCTGAAAAAATACAGGAAAATGATTTGCTTGTCATCATAAGTGCCCGTAAAAATACGATATCACATAACAGACATATTAAACAAATACCTAATCAAATTGAATCATATTTTAAAGATAGCAATATTTTAATTATTTATCCCGAACAAGAAACCGTTTATAGAGAATCTATTGACTTACAGGTATAGTATTCAGTTTTTATTCCTGAAGTAATTTTTGAATATTTTTATTTTTTCCATACAATACCATAATATCACCTTCATTTAAAATAGTATCTGCTGTGGCATGTTCTTTAATTTTATTAACTGTTTTGGAAATCCCAATCAAATTTTTTTCTTCCAGGGGTCGCATAATGGTTAACACCAATACATTATAAACTTTATTAAACCCTATATCTTCGATAGATTTTCCATAGAATTTTTCCGGGACATGAACTTCAAGTATACTATATTCTTTATTTATTTCGAAGGAGTTATAAACACCTTTGGTGGTTAATTTTTTTCCCCATCTTTCAGCAGTTTCTTCTTCAGGGCTAATAATTTCTGTAATTCCCATTGCTTCTAATATTGTTTCATGCAAAGGAGAAATCGAACGACTGATTATTCGCTTAACCTTCATTTTTTTTAACAAAGCAGTTGTCATAATATTTGCCCCTTCATCTTCTCCAATACAAACAATAACGACATCGGTAGTTTTAAGGGGTAAACTTTTTATGGCAAGCTCATCTTTACTATTTAAACATATTGCATGCGTAATGCTTTCTTTTAAAGTTTCAACCTTTTCCATTTGGTTATCTACTCCAATAACTTCGTGCCCCTGTTCAGTTAGTTTTTTGGCCAAAGATGTTCCAAATATTCCCAATCCGATAACAATATATTTCATAATGGTTATTATTTTTAGTTAATCAACACATCATCCTTTGGATAGTGATAATTATAGATATTTGTTTTTCTAAATATAGCAATTAATAATGTAAGCATACTTACTCTGCCTACAAACATAGTTAAAATAAGGATAAACTTACTGGGATTACTCAAGCTTGCGGTTATTCCGCGACTAAGCCCAACGGTGCTATGGGCTGAGACTACTTCAAAAAAGATACTTAACAACCCTTTATCCGAATCAAACATATTTATTCCAAATATAGAAATGAATATAACAAGAATCGAAAGAATCATTATAGCTGATGCTCTGTTAACAGAAACTTGTGAGATTTCCCTTTTTAAAATTTCTATTCGTTGTTTGCCTTTAGCCATCGATACAAAGTTTAAAACAGCAATAGCAAAAGTACTTGTTTTAATACCTCCTCCTGTAGATCCAGGCGATGCTCCTACCCACATAAGAAATAAAAAAACCATAACCATCGGAATGTTTAATATAGAGGTGTCAACGGTATTAAAACCGGCGGTTCGGGTTGTTACAGAACCAAAAAAAGAAGCCACAATTTTACCGTACAAACCATGTTCTGACAAGGTGTTATCATATTCAAGTATAAAGAACATCACAAAACCAAATAAAATTAATACAAAAGTAGTTACCAACACAATTCGCGTATTTATATTAATAATCCATGGCACATGCACATTTTCTTTTTTCTGAAATATACTTTTTACAATATTGATGGTTTTAATCTTTAGGTATTTGAGCAGATTAAAAACAATAGGGAACCCAATACCTCCCAGAATAATCAATCCGGCAATAATTAAATGTAAAGAATAATTAAATCTAAACGGAAGTTCATAAAAACTATTCTCTAAAGTACTAAATCCTGCATTGCAAAAACCTGATATAGAATGAAAAACAGAAAAAAACAGACGTTCAGAAAATAAATAAGAGTCCATTTCATCAATACTATAAAAAATTAGAATTGCTCCTATTGCTTCTAAAATAAAAGTAATTAATAGAATTCTTTTAAGCGTTTTAAGTACATCTCCCAGTTTGTTAGTACCTGTAAAATCGGAAAGTAACAATTGTGTTTCATAGGAGGCACCTCCCTTAAAAAAATAACCAAAATAACTGGCATAGGTCATAATCCCTAATCCACCAGCCTGTATTAAAAAAAGAATAACAAATTGCCCAAATATTGTAAAGTAGCTTCCTGTATCAACGACAATAAGCCCTGTAACACAAACAGCACTGGTAGATGTAAATAAAGCATCTATAACTTCTATACCCTCATGGGTTGCATTGGGCAATAACAATAACAAGCTTCCAAAGATGATTAAACTAAGAAAACTGGTTACAAATAACTGTGCCGGATTAACAGTAAAATATTTTAAATTAACTGAAACAACAAATAACTCACGAATAAAAACAATAAATATTGCTAAAAAAGTAAAGACCCCCTGATACCTAAAAAGATAGTAATTACCCTTGAGAATATTTAATAAATTAAAAACCTGAAAGAGGAGAAAAATAATTAATATAACATCTATAATCAGTACTTTTAATCGAGGTTTGTTCTTTTTATTTATATAGCGGCCAATAATAAAAATAATACCAACAACTATTGTTACTATATAAAATTGAGATACTATTTTACTCTTTATAAAAGAGCTTTCAAATCCAAATTCATAGATTAAAATAAATAAGGCCAGGGAAGATATTATTAACGGAAATTTTTTTATCCAATTAAAGTATTTCTGCCATTTATGCAATAGGAAACTCATTTACAAAAAATTAAAACATTAAAGTTTAAGTCGCTACATATAAATTAATTAATGGTATTCTTTTAAAATTTCTAATTGATTAAATTTAGTAATAAAATCTATTAGTTATAAGCTTTAAAAAGAAATTGTACAAAAAAAGTCCACTGACAACCAGCGGACTTAAAATAAAATTTATCAATAAGCGTTTTAACCCAAATATTTCTTAAGAAGTTTATTTTTAGATGAATGTCTTAGCCTTCGAATAGCTTTTTCTTTAAT
>JASGMZ010000074.1 GCA_030156305.1 Bacteroidales bacterium
CCTAAGGGCAGAAAAAACAAAAAATCTTATGTCAACACCAAAATTTTATTATCAGGATCCTTTTCCCATCGGGAAAGATGAAACCGAATATTATCTGTTAACCAAAGATCATGTCTCGGTAGCCCAATTTGAGGGCAAAACCATTTTAAAAGTAGATCCGGAAGGATTGACCAAAGTCGCCCGTGCAGCTTTTCATGACACCTCCTTTATGTTACGGACTGATCACATAAAGCAGGTAGCTGCTATTCTGGACGACCCCGAAGCAAGCGACAACGATAAATATGTAGCCTTAACCATGCTACAAAATGCTGAAATTTCAGCAAAAGGGGAATTACCTTTTTGCCAGGATACCGGTACTGCAACCATTGTCGCCAAAAAAGGGCAACAGGTATGGACTGGTGGTGATGATGAAGAAGCCCTGTCCAAAGGAGTGTACGAAACCTATACTAAAGATAATCTGCGTTATTCGCAAACCGTGCCCCTGGATATGTATACCGAAAAAAATTCGGGTACCAACCTACCGGCACAAATTGATATCCATGCCACCAGCGGAGATGAATATAAATTCCTTTTTGTGGCCAAAGGAGGTGGATCGGCTAATAAAACCAATCTGTTTCAACAAACCAAAGCACTACTAACCCCGGAAAAGCTGGAAAATTTTTTGATTGAAAAACTTAAATCACTGGGAACGGCAGCATGTCCGCCCTATCATGTTGCCTTTGTTATTGGAGGCACATCGGCAGAGGCTAACTTAAAAACCGTAAAACTGGCTTCGGCAAAATATTACGACCAATTGCCAACCAAAGGAAATGAGCATGGACAGGCATTTAGGGATATTGAGCTGGAACAAAAAGTTTTAAAAGCAGCATACAAACTTGGCATAGGTGCTCAGTTTGGAGGGAAACATTTTGCCCTCGACATTCGGATTATCCGCTTACCGCGGCATGGAGCTTCGTGTCCGGTAGGGATGGGCGTTTCGTGCTCTGCCGACAGAAATATTAAAGCTAAGATAAATAAAGACGGCATCTGGATTGAAAAGATGGAAGATAACCCCGGAAGGTTTATTCCTGAAAAATACCGTAAAGAAGAAAAAGGTGGAGCCGTTACCATAGACCTGAACAAACCGATGAAAGAGATATTAGCAGAACTATCCAAACATGCCGTAGGCACAAGATTAGCACTCAACGGAACGATTATCGTTGGGCGCGATATCGCCCATGCAAAATTAAAAGAACGAATCGACAAAGGAGAAGATCTACCACAATACATCAAAGAACATCCGATTTATTATGCCGGCCCGGCCAAAACACCTAAGGGCAAACCTTCCGGATCGTTCGGGCCAACTACGGCGGGAAGAATGGACCCTTACGTTGACCTGTTCCAAAGCCATGGCGGCAGCATGATTATGATAGCCAAAGGAAACCGAAGCCAGGCCGTTACCGATGCATGTAAAAAATACGGAGGATTTTACCTGGGAAGCATTGGTGGGCCGGCAGCAATACTTGCCGAAAAAAATATTAAAAAAGTTGAGCTGCTTGAGTATCCCGAATTGGGCATGGAAGCTATTTACAAAATTGAAGTAAAAGATTTTCCGGCTTTTATCCTGGTAGATGATAAAGGAAATGATTTTTACAGTATGACGTAAAGAGGTGAAAAATAAATTTAGTATTTTGACCCTTTCCCCTGTCGGGACTCCTGCCTGCTTTGTGATGGCAATAGCAACGGCAGGCAGGGATGCCGATAGACAGAGGGGTGAATAAATTAGAATAAAAAATGAAGTGTTGCAAAATATTGAAAATGTGTTAGTAAAAATAAAAGATAAATTTAATTTTTAGTGTTTTGGCCCTTTCCCTGCCGGGACTCCTGCCTGCCAGAAGGCAGGTTCCCTTAAAAGGGAAAGCAGTTTTGATTGAAAAAACTACCAACCTTAACGGTTTGGTTGAAGAATTAATCGAAGCTTTCTCCCCCTTTCAAGGGGAGATGCCGATAGGCAGAGGGGTAAATAAATTAGAATAAATAATAAAATATGACCTACCCGGAAATCAAAGAATTAACAAGAAAATTAAAAAATAATCCCACTCCGTTAGAACAAATATTGTGGAGATATTTAAGAAAAAAACAATTAGATGGAAGAAAATTTCTCAGGCAACATGCAATTATTTATGAATCTGTCGGAAAAGAACACTTCTTTTATGTGCCTGATTTTTATTGTGAGAAAGAAAAACTTGCCATTGAATTAGATGGGAAAATACATGATTATTCAAAAGGAAGGGATAGAAAACGTGATGAAATATTAAATGATTTAGGAATAAAAATTTTACGAATAAAAAATGAAGCGTTGCAAAATATTGAAAATGTGTTAGCAAAAATTAAAGATAACTTTAATGTTTAGTATTTTGACCCTTTCCCCTATCGGGACTTTCCCCTAAAAAGGAAAGCAATTTTGATTGAAAAAACTACCAACCTTAACGGGTTAGTAGAAAAAATCAACAATACATTCTCCTCATGAAAAGGGGAGGTGACTGATGGATAAAAATTCCCTTATCTCATTTCTATGCTTCAATTCAAACCTTTTATCCGATAATTTGTTAGAAAAATAAAAAACAAATGTTTCGATCAGAAAAAGATAGTATGGGAGCCATAAAGGTTCCTGCCGATAAATATTGGGGTGCACAAACCCAGCGGGCAATCAACAATTTTAAAATTGGCCAGGAAAGAATGCCTGTAGAGATTATTCGTGCATATGGGATACTTAAAAAAGCAGCAGCAAGAACAAACCACAGGCTTGGAATTTTATCGCAAGAAAAAGCGGATATAATTTCACAGGTTTGTGATGAAATAATCGACGGAAAGCTGGATGATCATTTTCCTTTGGTTGTCTGGCAAACCGGCTCGGGTACACAAACCAATATGAATGTCAACGAAGTAATTGCTAATCGGGCACACGTTTTAGCCGGGAAAAAGCTGGGAGAAGGAGAAAGGCAAATTCACCCCAACGATGATGTGAATCAATCGCAATCGTCAAACGACACTTTTCCGACAGCTATGCATATTGCGGCATATACAATGCTTGCCAGGCATACCATTCCTGCTGTAACCAGGTTAAAAGATGAACTGGCAGCCAAAAGCAGCCAATGGAAAAAAATTGTAAAAACAGGGCGCACCCACTTTATGGATGCTATACCATTAACGCTTGAGCAAGAGTTTTCGGGGTATGTATCTATGTTAGATCACGGATTAGAAACGTTAAAACACAGCCTGAAGCATCTTGCCGAATTAGCGCTGGGGGGAACAGCTGTTGGTACAGGATTAAATGCACCCTCTGGCTACTCCGGCAGGGTTGCTGAAGAAATAGCAAAAATAACAGGATACCCTTTTCAAACCGCCGAAAACAAATTTGAGGCTCTAACTGCTCATCATGCACTTGTCGCCTCGCACGGAACCCTTAAAACACTGGCTGCAAGCCTGATGAAAATTGGGAATGATATACGTATGTTAGGATCAGGCCCCAGGTGTGGAATAGGTGAGCTTAACCTGCCTGCCAACGAACCCGGATCGTCCATTATGCCCGGGAAGATAAATCCCACACAAGCCGAAGCACTTACTATGGTTTGTACGCAGGTTATGGGAAATGATGTAACCATCAATATGGCCGGATCGAACGGCCATTTTGAGCTAAATGTCTTTAAACCGGCCATCATAAAGAACTTTCTGGAATCGGCCCGTTTACTTGCCGATGCCTCATTATCATTTGCAAACAACTGCATAGCAGGGATAGAGCCAAACATCCAAAATATTAACATACATCTGAAAAATTCATTAATGCTGGTAACCGCCCTCAATCCACATATTGGATATGATAAAGCTGCAGAGATAGCTCAAAAAGCTTTTCAGGAAAACAAAACCTTAAAACAAGCCGCCGTGGAATCAGGATATGTTTCGTCAACAGATTTTGATCGATGGGTAGATCCACAAAAGATGGTTTAAACAGCTATGGACATAAATACAAACCCGTTTTCAGAGAAATATTGCAATACCCGGGGTAAGGTGTATTGCAAATTTTTCCGGGCTTTGAGGTTATCATGGAAAACAACGATTGAGCCAGAAACAGATTGATCCACAACATTCTTCAAACATTTTTCGGGGAGGGTTCCTGGATCATAATCATAGCTTAAAACATCCCACATTACTATACGATAGTTATTTTTTAACTGTTTAATTTGCCGCAACTTAATTTCTCCGTAAGGAGGACGGAAAAGCTTTGAATGAATCAACTCAGAAGCTTTATCGATATCTTTATAATACGCTTGATTTTTTGTTTTCCATCCGCTAAGATGTGAGAAGCTATGATTTCCCACAGCATGCCCTTCGTTTATTATTTGCTGATAAAGCGCAGGGTTTTTTTGCACTTTTTGCCCAACACAAAAAAATGTAGCTTTAGCACTATACTCTTTTAAAACCGAAAGGGCCCACGGAGTAACTTCGGGGGTAGGCCCATCATCGAAAGTCAAAAAAACTTCTTTCTCCCGTTGCGGAAAATACCAGATCAACTGACGAAATATTCTGGCAGCAAGCCGTTCTTTGGTTAGCATCTTAACGATATTGTTGCATATAATTAAGAAAATGCTGTTCAATCTGTTTACTCATTGCCTGTTGGTTATTTTGGGATGTGATATTATAAAGTTCTTGCAATATATAAAGGTTTGTTTGAATTTCATTATTAATTTCAAGAGGCCCCTTTTTATATTTGGGCTCAAGGGTAAAATAATAATCCAACTCTGCAACAACAATATCATTTAATCTTTTAACCAACTGAGTGGCTACTTCATTATTACCGGCATGATAATATGCCGATATAACTGATAACAGGGTATTGTTAAAAGGAATAATTTCTTCGGGAAATAGTTCCATACAACGATCTAAAACCATAAGGGCAGAATCTTTTTTCCCTTCCCCGATTAATTTTTCGGCCAGGCGTCCAAAGTTACTGCGCATATTCGAAAACATACGAATATTATTTTCGTCGAGATAAATATCGCGTTCACCAATTCCTCCCCACTTAAACTTATTCATTATATTATCAAACATTACATCAGCATCAGCTTCACCAATATAAAATCTTTCTGACTCTGTTTCAATCGGAACAAGTTGATAAGTTAACCCATCAAGTTTAAAATATTTTTGAAGATTAAAATATTTTGTGCTTGTAACCGTCATCGCCCAGTATATTGGCCTTTCCCAATTATTAGTAGCTAATAAATCAAGCAACATTAAGCCATCCTTATATAAATAACTATTTCCCAATTTCCATTGCATTTCATCCACAATACGGCCGGAATATTTTTCGTTCACAATATTTTTCTTTATAACCGTTGCTGAATCAATGGCAAGTTTAAATTGTTTGGTAGGGATATAGTTGATCTTTTCATTACGCACAAAAGGCGAATTAATTTTTGTTTTATCATCATCGCTGGCAACAAAATCGATAACCTGTTTTACTTCAACTGGTTGGCCAACCCTATCTATCATCGGAAGAATATCGCGGTTGCCTTTATGTATTTTATCATGAGTTAACGAAAATGGCATAGGATCTGCTTCATACGATTTTCTGCTCATTTGTTCAATATACCACGAAGCACGCAGGTAACTCAAATTACATAATTTAATATCGGTACGTATTCCTTCCACCTCCTGGGCGTACCAAAGCGGGAAAGTATCGTTATCGCCATTGGTAAATAATATGGCATTTTCTTTACACGAATTCAGATAGTTATAAGCTATATCGCGGGCAGTATATCTTCCTGAGCGGTCATGATCGTTCCAGTTTTCCTTAGCCATAATTCCGGGAACAAAAATTAATGCAATAAGAGTGGTTAAAATGGCCGAAAAAGTAGCGGGTATTTTTCTTCTTAAAAAATCAAAAATTCCACTCACACCAATACCTATCCAAATGGCATAAGCATAAAATGATCCGGCGTAAGCATAATCCCTTTCGCGCGGTTGTATTGGATACTGATTTAAGTATACAACAATGGCTATTCCTGTTAGAATAAACAACATCATAACCACTATAAAATCATGTTTATTACGTTTATAGTGAAAAATCAATCCAATCAAACCTAAAATAAAAGGCAACATATAATATTTGTTCCGTGCCGGATTATTTTTAAGATGTTCGGGTACTTTATCCTGATCGCCTAAACGTGCATCATCAATAAAAGGGATGCCGCTTATCCAATTTCCATGAATCACATTGCCATGTCCCTGGATATCATTTTGCCGGCCGGCAAAATTCCACATAAAATAACGCCAATACATATGTCCAACCTGATATTTAAAAAAGAACGCTAAATTATCGCCAAACGTAGGCCTTATTCTTTTTTCATTTTCTCCTCGTGGATTTTGAACATTAACCTCTTTTCCTTCCAGATTAACCCATTTTTTATATTCGTTAACATGTATAGGGTTGCTGCTATACATTCTGGGCAAGAGGGTAGTAAACCGATCGTCGTACTCCACCTTCATTTTATAATCTACAATTTCATAGCGCCCGTTCTTTTTAACATATACTGGTTTTGTTTGCTTGTTACGAACCATCGGAGCATCAAAAGTTTGCCCATAGATTAGTGGCCTGTCTCCGTATTGTTCCCGATTGATGTAATAGAGCAAGTCAAACACATTATCCGGATTATTCTGATCCATAGGTGGGTCTGCCGAAGAACGAATAACAATCATCGCAAAAGAAGAATAGCCAATTAAAATCACCGTTATCCCTAATAGAATTGTATTGTAAACGACCTTCTTTTTTTGCTGTGTATAACGTAATCCCCAAATAATAAAGCCTATTAAAATAATGGCATAAAATATCACTCCCGAATTATAGGGCAATCCAAAACCATTCACAAAAAGCAGGTCAAACCACGAGGCAACCTTAACTACACCAGGGATAAGAATATACATTATTGATCCGAGCAATATTCCGGAAACCAATAAAGCATAAAAAACACCTTTTTTGGTAACCTTATATTTTTTAAAATAATACACAAATACAATAGCCGGAATGGCTAAAAGATTAAGCAAGTGAACCCCGATGGATAATCCCATTAAATAAGCAATTAAAATAAGCCACCGGTTAGCATATTTATCTTCCGATTCGTTCTCCCATTTTAAAATAGCCCAAAACACAATGGCTGTAAATAATGATGATGTGGCATACACCTCGGCTTCGACGGCTGAAAACCAAAAAGTATCTGAAAAGGTATACGCCAGTGCCCCAACCAAACCGCTGCCAATAATAGCAACTATATTTCCGATGGTATACTCATCGGTTTTAATAAAAATTTTTCTTACGAGATGTGTAATCGTCCAGAACAAAAACAGAATAGTAAATGCACTGGCCAAGGCAGACATTAGATTTACCATTTTAGCTGCATTAGCAGGATCTCCGGCAAAAAGCGTAAAAAATCGTCCTAAGATCATAAAAAATGGAGCTCCGGGTGGATGGCCTACCTCCAAACGATAAGCAGTAGCTATAAATTCTCCACAATCCCAAAAGCTGGTGGTAGGCTCTATGGTTAAAATATAGACTATTGCAGCGACTAAAAAGGTTAACCATCCTGCCAGGTTATTGTAAAACCGGAATTTTTTCATAAGAAACTATATTTTATCATCAAAATAAAACTCTAAAATAAATAAATTACCCTGGTTTTGAAATATTATTTTAGGTTATTTGAAAAATAACTGTTTTCAAGGTTCTTTTTAACGCATTTTTCTTATTTTCGAAAACATAAATTTCCAAAAATGAATGTAAAGCAGGTTTTCTTATCATTTATCCTTATATCACTTGCTTCAGCTCAGTGTTTTCCACAAAGCTACCCTTCGTTTTATTATTATGATCAAGAAGTTGATTCTGCTAAAAGCAATAAACTTTTTTTACAAATCGATAACACTGCCTTTTTTAAAAATAACGAGTATTTTGGAGATATTGCCAAAGGATATACATTGCTCGGCTTTCACCTTACACCTCAAATTATTTACCATCCCAATAAAAAAGTTAAATTGCGATTAGGCACACAACTTTTAACCTATTACGGACGAGAGGATGAAATGAAGGTTTCCTTATTGCTCTCATTTCAATATCAATTTCATAAAAATTTAAGCTTAACACTCGGCAATATTAAGGGGACATTAAACCATCGCCTTATTGAGCCCTTATTTGACTACGAAAGATTCCTAACCCACAATACCGAAAATGGCATTCAGTTTTTATGGCATAGCCAAAAACTTTTTGCGGATTTATGGCTTGATTGGGAACAACAGATATTTTATGATGACCCTTTTCAGGAAAAATTTAATGTCGGCTTTTCTTTAGATTATACGATTTTTACAAAAAATGATTATACGCTTTCCCTTCCTTTTCAAAACCTTATTCGTCACCAGGGTGGACAAATAAACCATAATAATGAACCATTAGTAACCATTTTTAACAACGCTACAGGGCTAAGGTTAAAAAAAGATTTTTCCGGTAAATTTGTACATCAAATTCAATTAAGCTCTTACCTTGTTAATTATCAGGATTTATCACCCACAAAACAACAAATGTTTATTGACGGAACAGGGAGTTATACCACCCTGGAAATATTTAACAACCGATTTAATTTTTTAACGGGCTACTGGTATGGAAAACAGTTTATTGCTCCATTAAGTAATCCTTTATACGAAACGTACTCAAGAACTAATATTTTTGTTGAAGAACCTGTTCGGCAATTACTCATGGCCAAAATCAATTATCATCAAAATATATTTAATGGAATCCATTTAGATGTTCGTTTCGAGCCCTATTATGATTTGCTAAACGGTAATTTTGAATACAACTATGGGTTGGCCATTGTTTTTAAAGAAAACTTTTTTCTTAAAGAGGTAAAAAACACTAATCTAAAATAAACCTCCATGGTTTGTTTTTCCAAATATTGCCTGCATAATCAATTCCTACCCGAGGAGCAGATTTAAAATTAATTTCAAAAGGTTTCGTTGGGTGTTCAATCCACAACCTCTTGGAAGTAACCAAATTTTCTCCATAGAATGATTTATCGATTAATAAATTTTTAGTGATTTTCCCCGGTCCGTTATAACCCTCAATTCCTCTTATTAAAATGGCTTGCGGGTTATTTTCAGCTCCGGTAACAATATTTAGCATCCAATACATACCATAAATCAGGTAAATATAAATATACCCTCCCTGATGATACATAATTTCTGTCCTTGGAGTACGCCCTTTGCTGGCATGACAGGCTAAGTCCTGTTCTCCGCGATAGGCTTCTACTTCGGTAATTAAATATTTGTGGAGTGTGTTATCATCAAATTTACGCACCAAATATTTCCCTATCAATTCAGGTGCTACATCCAAAACATCACGGCAAAAAAAATCAGTCGTTAAACGATATAATTTTTTCATTTTAGCTCAATACTCAATTTTATCTTCTTTATCTCTCCATTTTTCAAAAGCCGCTATTGCTTCTTCTCTGAGTATCTGCTTAGTTGGAATTTTTCTTTTTTCAATAGGTTTCTCAAGCTCTTCGTAAATAAACGAATCATCAAAATCAATATCCCGGGCATCGGTTTTGGTATTGGCAAAATATATTTTATCGAGGCGAGCCCAGTAAATAGCCCCCAAACACATGGGGCAGGGCTCGCAGGATGAATAAATCTGACATCCGCTTAAATCAAAGGTACTTAGTTTTTTTGTAGCTTCACGTATGGCATTAATCTCGGCATGAGCTGTGGGGTCGTTATTCGCTGTAACACGATTGGCCCCTCTGGCAATTATCTCTCCATCTTTTACAATAACGGCTCCAAAAGGGCCTCCACCTTCATTAATATTATTAAGCGATAACTTAATGGCTTCACGCATAAATTCTTCGTTATTCATCATTTTTTTTCAATTTAAATCCATTTCCAAATAAAAATAACGCATAAAAATAAGAAAAAAATGTGACGCCAATTTGATTTTCCAACGTATCTTCGGTAAACATAGATAACATGGCTATTAGAAAAAATACCACAAACAAATAATTGCGAAAACCTTTTTGCTTGATTATTGGAAAAAATATACAAAACATAATGATCAAAAATCCTACCAACCCAAAGGAAACAAAAAAAGTTACATATTGATTATGGGTTCGTAATCTTTTTCCTGGAGGTAGTACGCTTTTATTTATCTCATATTGCGCATCAAAAGCATCCTGAACATCTCCCGTACCGGTACCAAACCAAAAATTATTTTGAATGATTGAGGAAGCTGTTTTTAAAAATTCCCATCGTTGCGTAATCGAGTTTCCGGCTGGATTTGCTCCTTTACGGTAAACATCAATCTCCCATATGGCCTGATATATCTTAGGATATAAAGCATAGCGTTGGGTATAAATATAGTTCGCTATTCCATTTTCAATATTCTTTATATCCACAGAAGTTAATTTTGACATCCCAACGGAATCTTTCCTAAAACCTTTTGATGTTAAGTATCTTATTAACGTTGTTTTAATCTGCTGTCCCTTTTTATCTTTGGCTTCATAAGGAATATCGCTTTTGCGATTCCACTCTTTTTTTAACTCCTGCGGACAAACATAAAGCCATACATAATATCCGTTTTCAATTTGCTTCAATTTCGTATTATGCTGGTAAGGATTACCTGAAGCGGTAAATTGTTCCAGATTGTCAAAATCAAGTTTTTCAACAGCATAAAATTTTGATATCGCATGTGTGAGAAATGTGGCAATCCACAAAAATAGGGTAATCATTAAAACCTGAACAAATAACCGAAGAACCAGCTCTTTTATACGAAATGAATAATATCCGGCTAAAAGAAAAAAAAGTATAAGAAATATGATTATCCCGGTTAAAGATTTGAGAAGGAATAAAAAATATACAAGCCATAAAATAGTTAAACTATATGCAATAAACTCAAAACGGGTTTTATTAAAATTAGTAGAAAATAAAAGGTAAGCTAATGAAAAAATGCTCATATTAATAAGTAAACTTAACCGGATATGAGAAAAAAACAATGAAATATCACGTATATCATTGATGGGATAATCGATAATACCCAATAAAACAGAAGTACTTATTAATGTTGATATACATACCGAAAGCGAAAACAAAAGCAAGAGAAATTTAAAGTGAGATTTTTTAAGTGTTGGAGATGTTCCAATAATTAAAGGAAAAACAATTAAAATCAATTTATTTTTCAAATCAAAAAATGCATATTGAAAATTAGAGGTATTAAGCAGCCATAGAAGATGAACTACAAAAATTCCACAAAAGATAAGAATAGAAGGATTATCCTTTAATCTTTTCATTTTTTCTGCAAAACGGCCTTCCCATACCCAGTTTGTGGCCAGGGTAATCATAGAAACACTAACCGCAAACTTTGACAGGGGCAAAGAAGCTGCAACCAAAAGCAGGCTGATATAATATATCTTTTGATGATTGATAGGTAGTTTCAAAATTTTCATTTATTAGCCTAATTACCGCATAAAGATAAAGAAAAGATTTTTGTAGTTAAAAAACGATGTTGCACTTATTGGTCTGGCGGTATAAAAACATTTGGGAGAGCGGGCTGCATTCCTATCCATCGTGTTTGTTCTTATTTTTGTTCTATAATCCTGATTTCAGGAATAGAGTGCATATAATACAGGTTGTTTCTAACCGGATGCGATTTATCGTTAAGACGATGAAAAACTTCCTTACAAATCTTCAATTTTTCATCATCGCTCATGCTTTCTTTTAGCGCTGGCAACTCACCGAGATGTTTGATAATTTCACAGTTGTGCTTTTTTAGTAATTCGGGAAAGTAAAGCTCGTAAAC
>JASGMZ010000075.1 GCA_030156305.1 Bacteroidales bacterium
TTTATTTTTTATTCGTCATTGCGAATGAAATGAAGCAATCTCTTGATATTAAAACAGATTGCTTCGTCGTTCCTCCTCGCAATGACGTGGTAAAAAGTTTAGTTTATAACCATTTGTAGTATAATTAATGTTAAGTTTGGTTATTATACAAAACAAAAAAGGAAATATACTGATGTAATTTGGATATGCTTTTATTATCTTTACCTTTTCATTTAACCTTATTAGTTTTAACAAAAGGATTCTACATTAGCAAAAAAATATAAAAGTATAGATGAAAAAAATTTTAGTCACAGGAGGTGCCGGTTTTATAGGTTCGCATTTGTGTGAAAGGTTACTGAATGAAGGCCACGAGGTTATTTGTTTAGACAATTATTTCACCGGTACCAAACAAAATATTATACATCTCTTAAAAAACCCATACTTTGAATTAGTAAGGCACGATATTACCATGCCTTATTATATTGAAGTAGATGAAATTTACAATTTAGCCTGCCCTGCTTCACCCATCCATTACCAGTATAATGCCATAAAAACGATAAAAACATCAGTAATGGGGTCAATAAATATGTTGGGATTAGCGAAAAGAATTAAAGCTAAAATTCTGCAAGCCTCAACCAGTGAGGTTTATGGCGACCCGGAAATACATCCGCAAACCGAAGATTATTGGGGAAACTGTAATCCTATCGGGCCACGATCCTGTTACGATGAAGGGAAAAGATGTGCTGAATCGCTCTTTATTAACTATCATCAACAAAATAATGTCCGCATAAAAATAGCAAGGATTTTTAATACGTATGGCCCCAAAATGAGTATGAATGATGGCCGTGTAGTTTCTAATTTTATTGTACAAGCGCTAAAAAACGAAAATATTACCATCTTTGGCGATGGTAAACAAACACGTAGTTTTCAATATGTTGACGATTTAATAGAAGCACTCATAAGATTAATGAATACCGATGACAATATTACAATGCCTATAAATATTGGTAATCCAGAAGAATACACCATGCTCGGATTAGCCCATAAAATTATTGATTTAACCGGATCAAAATCTAAAATTTCATATTTACCACCCCCAGAAGATGACCCTGTTCAAAGACAACCGGATATTTCGCTGGCAAAAAAATTATTAAATCACTGGGAACCTAAAACCCAGTTAAAAGATGGATTAATAAAAACAATCGAATACTTTAAAAATGAATTAAAACTATGAAAGGAATAATATTAGCCGGAGGTGCCGGAACAAGATTGTACCCGATTACAAAAAGCATCTCAAAACAAATCATCCCCATATACGATAAACCAATGATTTATTATCCGCTTTCTGTTTTAATGTTAGCAGGGATACGTGATATTTTAATTATTTCTACACCAAAAGATATTCATTTATATAAAGATTTATTGGGTAACGGTAATCAGTTAGGTATTCATTTAAGTTATGAAGTTCAACCTTCGCCCGATGGATTAGCCCAGGCTTTTATTATTGGAGAAAAATTTATTGGCAATAACAATGTTTGTCTCATTTTAGGGGATAATATCTTTTATGGATACGGATTTAGCAACATACTAACACAGGTTTCAGAACTAAAAGACGGGGCAACGGTATTTGGATATTATGTTAACAATCCGCAACGCTATGGCGTAGTCGAATTTGATGATTCAGGAAAAGTGCTTAGCATTGAAGAAAAACCGGAAAAGCCGAAATCTAACTTTGCCGTTACCGGATTGTATTTCTATTCAAATGATGTAGTTAAAAAAGCAAAAAAACTTAAACCTAGTAACCGTGGCGAACTGGAAATTACAGACTTAAATCGCTTGTACTTAAATGAAAACCGGTTAAAAGTTGAATTGTTAGGACGTGGTTTTGCATGGCTCGATACAGGGACTCACGAGAGTCTTTTACAAGCTTCAAATTATATTGCAACCATTGAGCAAAGACAAGGATTAAAAATTGCCTGCGTAGAAGAAATTGCTTTCAAAAAAGGGTTTATTAATAAACCACAATTAATTAAACTTGGAGAGGATTTAAAAAATAATCAATACGGAGAATACTTATTAAAAATAGCTAATGAATAAATTATCATGGAAGTAAAAGAAACTGATATACAAGGATTAAAAATAATTAAACCCAAAATTTTTGAAGATTCCAGAGGCTATTTTTTCGAAAGTTATAATAAAAAAGTATTAAAAAGTTTATTGGGTGATATAGAATTTGTTCAGGATAATCAGTCTTTATCAGGATTTGGAACCATAAGAGGTTTACATTACCAACTGGCGCCATATGCACAAGCGAAACTAATAAGAGTTTTACAAGGTGAAATTTATGATATTGCTGTCGATATTCGAGAAAACTCACCAACCTATGGAAAACATTTTGGCATAGAGCTTTCTGAAGAAAATAAAATTCAACTATTTATCCCCAAAGGTTTTGCCCACGGATTTTCAGTATTAAGCCCAAAAGCTGTTGTGCTTTACAAAACAGATGAATTTTATCATAAAGATTCTGAAAGAGGAATTAATTACAATGACCCGGAGTTGGGCATTGACTGGAAAATTGAACCCTCAGTATCCATTCTTTCATCTAAAGATAACGTTTTACCAACTTTCAAAGAAGCAGAAAAAAATTTTTATTTTTAAACGATTCAAATTATGATTAATATTTTGGTTACAGGAGCCAATGGACAACTGGGCAGCGAAATTAAAGAGATACATAAGAAGTACAATCAAATTGGCGAAAAGCAGGCAAATTTTATTTTTACAGATATCAATACACTCGATATATCAAACAATATGTTTTTAAAAAATTTTTTTCAGTATAATACAATCGATTATGTTATTAATTGTGCTGCCTATACAAATGTTGACCTGGCCGAAAAGGAAGTTGAAAAAGCCTATGAAATCAATGCTCAGTGTGTTAAAAATATAATCAGTGCTATAAAACCTTATCACATAAAATTTATTCATATTTCTACCGATTATGTTTTTAATGGTAAATCATTTATTCCTTATACCGAGGATATGCCGGAAAATCCCAATTCGGTTTATGGAAAATCAAAATTAGAAGGAGAGAAAATAGCATTAAACTATCCCAAAACAATGGTTATCAGAACATCATGGTTGTATTCATCGTTTGGTAAAAACTTTGCCAAAACCATTCATAAACTATGCACCCAACGGGAAGAGCTTAATGTTGTTTTTGATCAGGTTGGAACTCCTACTTATGCCAGAGATTTGGCTTCTGCTATTTTTAAAATAATTGAACAATCCGAAATCAATAACAATTTTAAAACCGGCATATATCACTACTCTAACGAAGGAGTTTGCAGCTGGTATGATTTTGCCAGGGCAATTGCTTTAAAATCCTATTCAAAATGCAAAATTAACCCAATAGAAACCAAAGATTACCCAACTCCTGCCCAAAGGCCATTTTACAGTGTTTTGAACAAAAACAAAATAAAATCGGTATATAATATAAATATCCCTCATTGGCAACAAAGCCTTGATGATTTCTTTATGAAAATCTAATGAAAAGAAATATTTAAAATCATACAATTTTTATAATTTTGTTTTGCAATTCTAAAAACTTAAAAAGATGACTAATAAGGATTTAATGCAACAAGTAAACGAGAAAGCACAAAAATGGCTTCGTTCAAATATTATCGATAATGAATCGAAAGAACGCATTAAATACATGATTGAAAACGATGAAAATGAATTGATTGAATCGTTTTATAAAGATTTAGCATTTGGAACGGGTGGTTTACGAGGAATCATGGGCACAGGAACCAACCGAATAAATATTTATACCATTGGAATGGCTACACAGGGCTTAAGCAATTACCTTAAACAGCAATTCGCCGGCAAAAAAGAAATTAATGTGGCCATAGCTTACGATTCCAGAAATAACAGCCGTCTTTTTGCCGAAAAAACAGCGAGTGTATTTTCCGCAAACGGAATTAAAGTTTTTTTATTCGATAAATTGCGGCCAACTCCTGAATTATCATTCGCTATTCGCCACCTAAAATGCCAAAGCGGAATTGTAATTACTGCATCGCATAATCCTAAAGAATATAATGGATACAAGGTTTATTGGGAGGATGGCGGCCAGATTATCAGCCCGCACGATAAAAATATAATTACCGAAGTACAAAAAATTAAAAGTATTGATGAAATCCGGTTTGACCATGAATTAACTCATGTAAAAGAAATTGGAGATAAAATCGATAATGAATATATTAAACAGATTAAAAAATTATCCCTTAATCCGGATATAATCAAAAAACAGAAGGACCTGAAAATTGTATTTACTCCAATTCATGGCACAGCTGTCGATTTGGTTCCAAAAGCCCTAAAAGCATTTGGTTTTGAGCATATCGATACAGTTGAAGAACAAAATACTCCCGATGGAAATTTTCCCACCGTAAAATCGCCCAACCCTGAAGAACCGGCAGCCATGGAATTAGCATTAAAAAAAGCTAAGGCTGTTGATGCTGATATTGTTATGGGAACCGACCCTGATGGAGACAGAGTAGGCATTGCCGTTAAAAATTCAGAGAACGATTTTATACTTCTGAATGGGAATCAGGCAGCAACCTTACTCATTCACTATTTAATCACCCAATGGAAAGAAAAAGGGAAATTAAAAGGAAAAGAATATATTGTAAAAACCATTGTTACCTCAGAAATATTAGCAGAGATAGCTGAAAAATATGATGTCCAGAATTACGATGTATTAACCGGATTTAAATATATTGCCGATATCATAAAACAAAACGAAAAAGTAAAACAGTTTATTGGCGGCGGTGAAGAAAGCTATGGTTACCTGGCCGGTGAATTTGTCCGTGATAAAGATGCAGTAATGTCGTGTGCACTATTAGCCGAAACAGCTGCCTGGGCTAAAAGTAATGGAAAAAACCTTTACGAACAATTGATTGATATTTATGTTGAATTTGGTTTTTATAAAGAAAGGCTGATATCCATTGTGAAAAAAGGAAAAGCGGGCGAAGAAGAAATTCAAAAAATGATGGATAACTTTAGAAACAATCCGCCACAAACCATTAACCATTCGAATGTAATGTTGATTCATGATTTTTTGAAACAAAAAACATTCGACCAGTTAAGTCATCTACGTTATGAAATAGATTTACCCAAATCAAACGTATTGCAATTTATTTTAAAAGACGGCTCAAAAATATCCATCAGGCCATCAGGTACTGAACCCAAAATTAAATTCTATTTCAGTGTAAACGAAAAGCTGGAACGAAAAGAAGACTTTGAGAAAGTTAATAAACTGTTGGATGAAAAAATTGATGCTATTATTAACGATTTAGGGATTGGTAGTTAGTTCAGAGTTCAAAGTTCAGAGTTCAGAGTTCTCAGTTCAGAGTTCTCAGTTCAGAGTTCTCAGTTCAGAGTTCAGAGTTCAGAGTTCTCAGTTCAGTGTTCAGAGTTTTAAGTTGAATTTAGAAAAAATATAGCTTATGAAATCATATCGAGAAGAAGTTTGGTTTAACACCAAAAAAAGAAGAGAATTAATAAACATTACTCCCGTAGTTGAACAAGTATTACAAAAGAGTGGCGTAAAAGAAGGATTGGTACTTGTTAATTCGATGCATATTACCAGTTCGATTTTTATTAATGATGATGAAAGTGGATTACACGAAGATTTTGAAAAATGGCTGGAAAAATTAGCTCCGGAAAAACCATACGATCAGTACAAACACAATTATGCCGAAAACAATGCCGATGCACACCTGAAGCGGACTATTATGGGACGCGAAGTGGTTGTTGCTATTACCGAAGGGAAACTGGATTTTGGGCCATGGGAGCAGATTTTTTATGGCGAGTTTGACGGAAAACGGAGAAAACGAATTCTAATTAAAATAATTGGAGAATAGTTTCATTTCAACAAATTTCAAGTTTCAAGTTTAAAGTTTCAAATTTCAAGTTTCAAGTTTAAATCAAAATTAAATAAATAGTGGCTATAAGAAAACGTCAATAAAAAAAAAGGCGTTTTCTAAGATGCACTAATTATTCATTTACCCGCACCAGAACTTTTTCCTGATTAGTTAAATATCCTATTGAATTAGATGGATAATGATATTTTTTTAGTAAGGCTTCGACTTCTTGTTTTGCATTATCTTCCACAGCAACCAAAAGTCCTCCACTGGTTTGTGGATCACAAAGAAGAGGTTTCATTTTCTCTTTGATTGCAACTTTCTCGCCATAACTATCCCAATTTGTAAAAGTACCTCCGGGGGAACACTTTTGAGATAAATAGTAGTCGACGACATCAAATTTTGGCACATCGGCATAATTAATTACTGCCGATAACTTACTTCCTTCGCACATTTCAATTAAATGCCCTAATAAGCCAAATCCGGTAACATCAGTCATTGCTTTTACACCATCAATAGAAGCTAATTCTTCTCCAATAGTATTTAAAATTGTCATTGTATTTTGAGATAATAACAAATGTTCATCTTTAAGAATACCTTTTTTCTGTGCTGTAGTTAATATTCCAATACCTAATGGTTTGGTCAGATATAAAGAACAACCGGAAGTAGCGGTATTATTTCTTTTTATTTTTTTTATATCTACAGAACCTGTTACAGCCAATCCAAATATTGGTTCAGGACTATCGATACTATGCCCACCGGCTAACATAATACCCGCATCTTTGCAGGCTTGTCTTCCACCATCAACCACTTTTTGAGCCACTTTTTCCGAAATTTTATTAACAGGCCAACCTAAAATAGCAATAGCCATTAATGGGGTTCCCCCCATAGCATAAATATCGCTAATTGCATTTGTTGCTGCAATTTGTCCAAACACAAAAGGATCATCGACAATGGGCATAAAAAAATCGGTGGTACTAATTATTGCAGTACCATTACCCATATCATAAACCGCGGCATCATCGCAGCTGGCATTTCCAACAATAAGGTTCTTATCTACAAAAGGGCTTATTTTTGATTCTAATATTGTTGTTAAAACTTTGGGAGATATTTTACAACCACAGCCTGCTCCATGGCTATATTGTGTTAACCTTATTTTATTCATTTCAATAATTTTTTAATATCATTGCAAAAGAAATACTTTTATTCTAAATTGTTTTAATATTATCCTTAAAATTAAGAAATAAATAATTTATGTCACAAGGTCATCATAATATAAAGCCCAATAAAAAGAACCTTTTCATTAGTGTTTTACTTAATGCTGTTATTACAGCAGCAGAATTTATTGGAGGAATTTTATCCAACAGCCTGGCTTTAATTTCCGATGCTGTACATAATTTAAGCGATACGCTGGCTATCATTATCAGCTATATTGCTATGTTAGCCGGTAATAAAAAATCGAATGTAAAAAAAACGTTTGGGTATAAAAGAATTGAGATTCTGGCTGCACTTTTTAATGCGGTAGTTTTAATAGCAATTTCTTTATACTTATTTTACGAAGCATATAAACGATTTCTAAATCCGGAACCGATTGGTACAAAATTGATGTTTATTGTAGCTACAATAGGTTTGGCCGGGAATTTAATTTCAGTGCTATTATTACATAAAGATTCATCGCATAATTTAAATGTAAAAGCAGCCTATTTACATCTTTTAGGCGACACTTTGTCGTCGGTGGGTGTAATTATGGGTTCGGTTTTAATTTATTTTTACAACATAAGCTGGGTAGACCCTTTGCTTACCATTATTATTGGGATCATAATTATACGCGGAACCTGGGGAATTATTAAAGAAACAACCGAAATTTTAATGCAAGCCAGCCCGGAAAACCTTGATATCCCTGAAATAAAAAAACAGCTGGAAAACCATCCGGAAATAAAAAATGTACACCATATCCACTCATGGAGATTAAGTGATAATATTATTCATTTTCAATGTCACGCAGAATTAAAAAATAACTTAAAAATTGAAGATGCCGACAAGGTTAGGATCGAATTAGAAAATATTTTACAAAATGATTTTGGAATAGACCATGTAACCATTCAAATAGAGTTGGACTCATGCTCTGAAAAATCAACTATAAACAAAGGATTATAAATCCTCATCGTAAAAAAATTGCTTATGAAAATTAATTAGGTATAATTTTTCCATCGGGCGGGTAAAAGCGGTGTAAAGCCACCTGAAATATTCTTTGTTTAACATCCCTTCGTGCAAATAGCCATGATCAATAAATACGCTTTTCCATTGTCCGCCCTGGGCTTTATGACAAGTTATGGCATAAGAAAACTTAACCTGCAGCGCATTAAAAAAATCATCTTCTTTTACGGCTTTATATTGCTGTTTCTTGGTTTTCAAATGCTGATAATCTTCTAAAACACTGTAAAATAATTTTTTATTATCTTCTGATGATAAGGATGCAGAATTAATATCCAATGTATCAAGTATAATTTTACAATCAATTTCCAGATTATCATAATCAATCAATTGTAATACAATATCGGCAAAACGAAAACCATAACGTTCATCATATTTTTTAATCTGTACAATTTTGCCAATATCACCATTGGCAATAAAATCAACTTTATCATTATCTTCCAGCCAATAATAATTATTTTTAACCACCATAATTAAATCGCCAACCGCTATTTCTTCTTCGTACCATAAAATCTGATTTCGAATACCTTTATTATACTGATTTGCCCTTTTATTGGAACGTGTAATAATAATGGAATCTTCAATTCCATATTTATCGTACGAATCAGATATCATCTCAATTAATTCATTTCCCGAAATTGGTTGAATATCGTCCACATGATTCAATTCCAGCTTCGGAAATTGATAATTTTCTTTTAGAATTAAATTACGGATTTTGGTAGCATTTAAAAGTACACCCGAATCTTGTACCTGGCGTACTACTTCAGATAATTGATGTTCTACTACCTTTAAACGAAAAGAAGCTAATTGCTTTTTATCCAGAGCAGGGCTAATATCAATCCCAACAGGAGGTAATTGTGCCGTATCGCCAATAAGTATTAATTTACAATTTTTCTGATTATAAACATAGTGAATTAAATCATCGAGCAACCGTCCCGAACCAAAAATTGAAACATCGGTAAAAGTATTCGATATCATTGAGGCTTCGTCGACAATAAAAAAAGTTTGCGAATGCAGGTTCGTATCTAATACAAAAGTACCAAATCCATCTTTCGAAGATTTTTGTCGATAAATTTTTTTATGAATGGTATATGCATTTTTATTTGCAAAGGATGATAAAACTTTAGCCGCTCTGCCAGTAGGTGCAAGTAAAACAGATTTAATCTTCAGACTAGAAAAAGCCTTAACCAATGCACTAATTATAGTTGTTTTCCCTGTACCTGCATAACCTTTTAAAAGAAATATTGCATTTGGATCATCAGATAAAATAAAAGCAGCCAGTTTATCAATTAAATCTGCTTGCCCTTTAGTAGGATGTAATTTTAATTCATCTAAAATTTTATTTTTAATATGATCCTTTAACATTTTACGCTAAATTATATGAATTTAAAATTTAATATTTAATTTTTTCTTTTAAATTTGCAAACAAACATATAAAATAAAACCGATCAAAATGAAAAAAGTAATTCAAATCGTATTAGCAATTGCTATTGTAGTTTTAGCATACTTAATTTGGGAAAGTATTCAAACGCCTATTCGCTTTAATAAAGAAAAAGACAAAAGATATGAGGCAACCATTCAAAAAATGAAAGACATTCGAACTGCCCAACTTGCTTACAAAGACGAATACGGACATTTTACAGGAAGTTTTGATACTTTAATCAACTTTATTGAAACCGACTCGATGAAGGTTGTAAGAGCCGAAGGTAGTTTATCTGATGAGCTTTTAGAACAAGGATGGACAGAAGCCATTGCCGTACAGGAAGGATTAATAAAAAGGGATACCATCCGAATAGCCATTAAAGATACATTATTTAGCCCAAACTATCCGGCTAAGAATTTATGGAAAGTACCTTTTACAGAAAATGATTCAATTGAAATGGCTGCTGCAAAAGTTGACGTTTCCAATACAAAAGTTAATGTTTTTGAAGCAAAAGTTCATAATGATGTATTATTACATGGATTAGATGAACAATTAATCATTAACCTGAACGAAAGAATGAAAAATGCCAATAATTTCCCTGGCGTAAAAGTTGGTGATATTAATCAGCCAAACAATAATGCTGGTAACTGGGAATAAGAAAATTAATATATGCAAAACATTGCTTTTGTTGATGAAACATTAGATATAAATTTAACTCAATCATATCACATGTCCATTCAGGCCGGCCTGAATGGACTTTCTTTTTGCATACTCGATCCGGTAAGGAATAAATATATTGTCCTTGAGCATTATAATTTTAAACCTCATCAGCTATTTGATGATTATTTGAATGAATTAGAAAATTTTTTAAATAATCATACCATACTTAACCAATCATTTAAAAAAATAAAATTGATCTGGCTGTCTCGAAAAAATGCACTTATACCCGATCAATTATTTAATAAAAATAAATTAAAACCAATGATTGAGTTAACACATTCCCTTGACGATCTGGATGAAATTCATTATAAACCCTTAAAATATAATGATATTGTAAGTACTTTTATTGTACCCAACCTTATCGCATCTCTTTTTATTAAAAAATATCCACCAATAGCATTTTACAATCAACAAATACCTTTTATTAATCATATCATTGAAAAACATCATTCGGAACAAACAAAAGGTTTTGTGAATATTCAACAAGATTTTTTTGAGTTTGTAGTTACCAAAAATGGGCAAATTCAATTCTATAACAATTTTAAATTAACAACAGCTACAGATATGGCTTATTTTATACTATATGCCTTAGAACAAAATAAGCTGGATACACAAAATACAGAAATTATATTAAGCGGGATGATACAAAAAGATTCCGAGCAATATCAAACGCTTAACAAATTTATCAAAACCCTTAAGTTCGATCATCGTCCTGAAGATTTTACCTATAGTTATACTTTTAATAGAATACCTCATCATACATTTACTACTTTATTTAACTTAATCCATTGCGAATAGTAAGCGGCACACATAAAGGGAGAATCATTAACCCGCCCAAAAACTTCAAAGCCAGGCCAACCACAGATTTTGCCAAAGAAAATTTATTTAACATATTAAATAATAATTTTGATTTTTCAGAATTAACTGTCTTAGATATTTTTTCAGGCACTGGAAGTATAGCTTACGAATTTGCTTCACGCGGGAGTCAGCATGTAATTTCTGTTGAGAAAAATTTTAAGCATCAGGCCTTTATAAAAAAAACAATTGACAATCTTAGTTTAACACAAATAAGATCAATAAAAACAGATGCTTTTCGGTTCATAAAATCATGTCATGAACAATTCGATATCATTTTTGCCGATCCACCCTATGATTTAGAAGAATTAGCATCTATTCCGGAATTTATTTTTGATTGTAACATACTTAAAAAAAATGGTTGGTTAATTGTTGAACACGGCGATAAGACAAACTTTTCAAACCAAAAAGGATTTAAAGAACAAAGGAAATATGGAGGCGTAAATTTCAGTATTTTTGAACCTTACTAAACCCAATAAAAAAATGGATTTTTTGCAAAAATTTTTAGCAAAACTTTTGGTTGATAAAAAATATACGCTATTTTTGCAACGCAATTAAACAAACGGCTTACAAAACAAAGCCAAAAAGTTCTTATAAAATATGGTCTGGTAGTTCTCCCGATAGTTATCGGGATGGTTAGAATACATGCCAAAAAAAAGTTCTTATAAAATATGGTCTGGT
>JASGMZ010000076.1 GCA_030156305.1 Bacteroidales bacterium
CAGAAGCCATAAAATAATCTGGTTTTGATAAATCAATTTCTTTAATGGTACTGGCATTCACATTAACGGCAATATGATCATCGGGAACGCGTTGAGCAACCCAAACAGCGCCTGTTTTTCCTTTTCCGGGCCCAACAATTTCAAAGTGCCATACTTCTTTAGGATCGGCAATGGTCAGGCATTCGCCATAATCACTCCATCCATATTTTTGGGTTAATTCATCAGCCATTTGAATTGCCTGGCGAGCTGTAGAGCAACGCTCAACCATTAGCTGGCAAAGACGTTGACAATCTATTAACCCTTCATCCGATTGAAACTCTTCTCTCCCACCAAAAGTAGATTCTCCTATACCAAGCTGTTTTTCATTCATACAAGGATAGGCAGAATTAATATATTGATAAGTATGTTCAACTTGTGGTATTTCACCTATTTTTTCATGTTTGTAAGCTGGCATTGCTTTCGTATCATCAGCACTACGTTTATACATGGGAACCATGTCACCAGGTTTATAATTTTTTGCAGGTTGAATATCCATCCATGATCGGGTTCTGTGACTATCGTCGGTATGTGATGTTATTACAGAACCATCTGCAGAAGCATCTTTTCCTACCGTTATAGATGTGCATCCTTCGGGATAACCGCCTTTCCAATCACTTTTATCCTGTGCAACAGAGATGTTAATCATAAAACATGATAATAGAACCATTAAAATTTTACTTAATTTCTTCATTTTTTAATAATTTTATAGTTTTTAGCTGGCCAATTTAATAAAAATCCTTTAAAAATAAATTCTCTGATTTATTAATCTTTTAGACCAAAAATCTTAAATAAGGTTTATTACGTTTAAATACGTTTAAAGTTGACAAAAGGTATTTGAAGATTTTGGAACAAACATTAATTTTGTATATTTGATTTTAATATGATTATAGCTATGGAAAAGAAAGCCGTAAAGAAAAATATTATAAAATCCTGTATTGAACTTCTTGAAAAAAATATTAAGACAAGCAAAGACCGAATTCAGGAAATTATTCAAACAGCTAATGATTATGAAGGTGATCATGATATGTTTGATCCTTTTAAAGAAGATATGATGAAGAAAAAAGATCTTCAAGTAAAGCAGATGGAGAAATTTTTAGAAGATTTAAAACTGGTTAAAATGGTTGATCCTGAAAGAATTTCAGATAAAGTAGAATTTGGGGCTGTTATTATTACCGATAAACAAAAAATGTTTGTTTCTGCTGCATTAGGGAAAATTACAGTCGACAATGAAAGTGTTTACGCCATTTCAACGCAAGTTCCGGTTTATAATGCAATGAAAGGTTTAAAAATCGGGGATACCTTTACTATCAATAATAATTCTTTTACCATAAAAGATGTTTTTTAGACCTATTAAAAAAAGTGAAAAAAAGATATTTTGTACAATTAAGTTATAAAGGCACTAATTATCATGGTTGGCAAATTCAACCCAATGCATCAACCGTGCAAGAGATAGTAACCAAAGCCTTTTCAACCATTTTGCGCGAAGACATTGAAATTACCGGAGCCGGGAGAACAGATAGTGGTGTTCATGCTAGTTTTTTTGTAGCCCATTTTGAAAGTAAACAGGAAGGTTTAGATAAAGATTTAAAACTTGTATTTAAATTAAACAATTTTTTGCCCAATGATATAGCTATTTTCAGAATTGTAAAAGTGAATAATGAAGCACACGCACGTTTTGATGCTAACGAAAGAACCTACAGATATTACCTTCATCAAAGAAAAGATGTATTTATTAATGATATTTCATGGTATTTACCCACTGACTTAAATGTAGAGATGATGAATAAAGCTGCCCGTGTATTATTACATTACGATGATTTTACCAGCTTTAGCAAAATTAATACCGATGTAAAAACAAACATCTGTAATGTTTCCGAAGCAAAATGGTCTAAAGATGATTATCGTTTAATTTTTACCATTAAAGCCGATCGGTTTTTGCGGAATATGGTTCGTGCTATAGTAGGGACATTAATAGATGTAGGAAGAGAAAAATTAACCTTAGATGATTTTAAACAAATTATTGAAAATAAAAAAAGAGCGGATGCAGGTACTTCAGTACCTGCCCATGGGCTTTTTTTAGAAGATATACGATATCCTAAGGATATTTATCACCAATAATTATTATCTATAACAAATTGAAATACAGCATTTATATCAAAATATCTTTAAATTAATTATAAAATTTTAAAACCAATATAAAATTAATTACTATATTAGAAATTCTTTAAATAAGCTATATTTGCATTCAAAAATTGATGTACACTTGTTATGAAATTTAGATTTACTATTGCAAAGAAATTAATTCTGGGATTTGGTATTGTTACTTTAGCTATATTGGCAAATATTTTTTTAGTTAACTCTACTTTAAAAGAAAGCATTAAGACTAACGAAAAAATTTCTAATGTTTATACCCCATCCTCCGAATTAATCAGGGAGTTATCCAATTTAATGATTTCATCGAAGATGTTAATTAAAAATTGGGTTTATATCGATAAAAAACAAGATACTCCTGATAAAATACGATTAAAAGATTTACACGAGAAAAATTTTCCAGAAATACACAAAGAAATTGAGAAACTATCAGGCCAATGGGAAAAAGATAAACAAGAAAAATATAATGAAATTTATACTACTATTCAAGATACGCTTTTCCCTTTACATCAAAAAGTAATGAATAGCTTATCAACTTTTGAAAGTTATGATGATGCATTTATTTTAATGTTTGAAATCTATCCATTGGTAGAAGAAGATGGTGAATTAATAACTTTAAGCGACGAGATAATCGAAAAATTAAACCAATTATCGAAACAGTTAGATCAAAAGGTTATTGAAGCCCGGAATGAAATGGCAGACTCTTTTAATCAACTTGAAAATTTTATTATCATCGCTGGAATTATTGTAGTTATTATCGCCATTTCTATTGCATTATATCTTTCCAGAGTAATTATTACCCCCATACGAAAAGTAAAAGGAATTTTACTGGAAATGGGTAAAGGTATAATGCCTAAAAAGCAAATTAAGGAAACGAATGATGAAATTGGTGAAATGGCGGGGGCACTTAATAATTTAATCCGTGGATTAAAAGAAACCACAGAATTTGCTTTGGAAATTGGTAAACAAAATTTCGATAGCCCCTATGTACCATTGAGTGATGAAGATGATCTTGGAAATGCATTATTGGATATGCGAACCAATCTGAAACATGCTGCCGAAGAAGATAAAAAACGTAAAAAAGAAGATGAACAAAGAAACTGGGCATCGCAAGGAGTGGCTAAATTTAGTGAGATTCTACGGCAAAATAATGATGATTTAACGAAGTTATCTTACGATATCATTAGTAATCTGGTAAAATATTGTGATGCAAATCAAGGGGGGCTATTTATTTTAAATGATGATGATCCCGATAATCCTTATATTGAGATGAGTGCAGCCTATGCTTACAACAGGAAAAAGTTTTTGGAAAAACGTATTGAACCTGGTGTAGGGCTTATTGGAAGAGCTATTCAGGAAAGTGAAACGATATATATGACCGATATCCCTGATGATTACATTTCAATCACCTCAGGATTAGGAAATGAAAATCCGAGGAGTTTACTCATTGTTCCCCTAAAACTTAATGAGGAAGTTTATGGAGCCATAGAAATGGCTTCCTTCAAACCTTTTGAGAAATATCAAATCGAATTTGTTGAAAAAATTGGGGAGAGTATTGCTTCTACCTACTCTTCAGCAAAAATTAATATCCGCACTGCCGAGTTACTAGAAAAAACGCAGCAACAAGCCGAAGAAATGAAAGCTCAGGAAGAAGAAATGCGTCAGAATATGGAAGAACTACAGGCCACTCAGGAAGAATCTGCACGACGTGAAACGGAGTTGGAACAGAAAGTTAAAGAATATGAAGAATTTAAAAAACAGCAAGAAAAGGTAATTAAAAAACTTGGAGGTAATCTTTCCGGTAATTTAATTTCGGCACTTGACGAAGATGAAGATGAGGATGAGGATGAGGATGAAGATGAGGGTAATGAAGAAAAAAAAGCCTAAAAAGAAGAAGTAAAGTAAACATAACTTTTTTTCAAAATCAAAAAGAGCTAATTTAGGTTAGCTCTTTTTTTTATCAATAATATCAATTAATTGATTTAAACTGACAGCAATAACTTCATTATCAATTATTTTATTTTTACAGGGGATATTGATATCAATGGCAGATAAAGTTATAACAAGGTCAATTTTTTCTTTAGTTAAAAGCTTTTTAAAATCAGTTATACAAAATTTTTTTTCTTGATACCATTCAAAGGTTTTAACTTTTCCTGCAAGCTGGTAACTGCGGTTACTTACATTATAAAATAAATAATATAATGCTTCCTGTATACCCTTTTCCGAAATGGTTAACCCATCATCGGTTGGAATAAGTACTTTTAGATCAAAACCTTTTTCGGGCATAATTAATCCATTAATAAATTTGATAGATAAAACCTACATTAATAGAATGATTAAAATCTTTTTGTTGAAAAAAGTCATTATACATATTATAGTAATATTCTGAATTGGTTTCTAAATACAGGTAATTTAATCGATAATTTGCATTGATTCTTAATTGAGGAGAAATATAATAATTTAAATTAGTACTAAATACCGGAGAAATTTCAAAATGTGAGATATCTACTTTTTCTGAATTTATATTTTCCTCTCCAAAAGAGTTAAAGTAATTAACTCCTAAAGATACTACCAGATTGGTTCGGGAATTGGGATAAAAACCAACTGCATAATTTACCGACGAGGTTAATTGAGGAGCTTCCAGTTCAACCTTAGTATCATTCTCAATATCTTTATTAATCGCTTTAAGATATTTCCCGGCGATCTGAAAACTAAAGCTACTTTGCCAAAACCGATTGATTGGCTTTTCATCAATATATTTAAGTGCACCCTGTATTGAATATTCAGTTATCTTATGTTCATTCAAAAGCTGATAGCTTTCTTGTTGTTGTTCGAAAAAATCTGAAGTGTAAACATATCCCGGTTCGAGATGAAAAGATACTCTTTTCCCGCTGTTACGTATTCTGTTAACTGCATGATCCCAATTGTCGTTTACCACAGCAAAATATCTGGCATCGGCGTTTTCAATTAAATTTTTAGACTGTAAAAATGAATCAACAGCTTCAATTTCTTTAATTTTTTGTAAACGGGCATCGAAAAAACGTTCGTTTTTTAGTTGTGATATTAATTGCGAAAATTCAATAATTTCTTCTGTTGTAGGCGTTCTTGTCAATCTGCCTTCTTTGTTTAATTCATCTAAAATATAGATAGCTAACCATGCATCTTGCACCTGTTCGATTCGTCCAACGCCAATTCCAAGAGGAATGTTCAGGGTTAAATTATTTTCCCGGTTCTCTGTGGAATTAACTTCCTGGTCTCTTGTTGCCCTGTATAATTGTCCATTCAAATGCAGATTCGTAGAAACAAACCATTTTTCTTTAAAATAAAACCTGTTTTCACTATTGATTCGTAAAGTACTTCCAGCATCAAAAGATTCGTATAAAGTAGATTCTTTATCTTTTCTGTTATTAAAGGATGAGGAAAAGTCAATCATAATATCCTGATTCCCCTGATATTTTCTGCTATTTCTATAAAAATTATAGTTAAGCCCTAAATCCCCATAAATACTATTCGTTTTATAAAACTGATCCATACTATTTCGCTGGTATCTGTCATAAACAGAGTTGTGTCCATTTAAATCAAACGTAAGATCCAACTGATGTCGTTTAATATCTGGTAATTGATAGGTTGACAGGTCGAAAGAGTTTATTTGAGCCTGTAAGGCAAAGGTTTGTAAAGTAATCGCAAATAAAAATACAATTTTTTTCATCTTCATATAATTTAAGGTTAATAATTGATTAGGAATATATCAAAAATTGATCCAAAAGGGTTATTGATAAAAATTTAAAGAGATAGAGTTGCTTCTTTTAACTGTTTCAATGCGCGTTCAATAGTAATTTTCGGGCAGGCCACATTCATCCGCATAAATTGTTCTCCTCCTGTTCCGAACATTCTGCCATCGTTAAATCCCAGCCCTGCATCATGAATCATAAAATCTTTTAAATCTTTGTTTTTAAGATTTAAACCCGAACAATCAAGCCACATCAGATAGGTCCCTTCAGGGCGTATAACTTTTATTTCCGGGATATACTCAGTAATAAATTGTTCAACATAATCCATGTTTTGCGAAAGATATTCAAGCAACTCGTCTAACCATTCATCTCCATGCTTATATGCTGCTTCGGAAGCAACAGAACCAAAAATATTTCCCATGCCTATATGGATTGTATCCAATATTTGATCGAATTTTTCTTTCAGTATATTATTGGATGTAATTACCGATGATGTAGCCAGTCCTGCCATATTAAATGTCTTTGACGGTGCAATAAAAGTTACTGTTTGATGGGCAATTTCTGGCGAAACCGAAGCCATGGGCAGATATTGAGCGGGTTTAAATACTATGTCGGCATGAATTTCGTCAGCCATAATCAACACATCATTCTCCACACATAGTTCGCCTAATGTTTGCAGTTCTTCTTTGGTCCAAACCGAGCCACCAGGATTATGTGGATTGGATAACAGGATCATTTTTGCATCCTTAAGCCTGGCTTTTAAATCATTAAAATCAATAAAATATCGGCCATTTTGTAATTTTAATGGATTATCGACCTGAATTCGGTTATTATTTTTTATGGCCGAAAAGAAAGGATGATAAACCGGCGGTTGAACGATGATTTTATCTCCAGGTTCAGTATAAGCCATAATGGCCATATTAATAGCAGGAACAATTCCCGGACTAAATGAAATCCATTCTTTTTTAATGGTCCAATGATGACGGCGTTTTACCCAGTTGATAATGGACTGATAATATGAATCGGGCCGGTAACTATATCCGAAAATAGGATGTTCTAATCTTTTTTTTAAGGCCTCAATAACAAAATCAGGAGTTTCAAAATCCATATCAGCAACCCACATCGGAAGGATATCTTCTTTTCCAAACACCTCTTTTCGTAAATCAAATTTTACCGATGCGGTATGATCCCTGTTAATTATTTTATCAAAGTTATATTGCATAGTAGTATTTTTTCAATAAATGAAAGCCGTACGTTATAATAATTTAAGTACGGCTATCATCATTTTATTTTGTCATAAATTGTTATTTGGCATATCCAACAGACTGGCTATAAATAACATGTTTATTGCCTTTTAGTTGCAATAATTCAGCAGCTTTTTCTTTATCTATCATTGCGCGAAATACAGAAATCAGTCCTTCCGAAGCACAATAGAGGTAAACATTCTGTCCAATAAACCCGCAATGGGTTGCTGCGGTCATTGTTTTGATATCGTCAGAGCTATCGCCCAATTTATCAAAATCGGAAACATAAATTAAATTCACTGATGCATTTTTCACGAAATCCTGCATACCGGCTAATTTACGTTTATCTTCGTTAGAAATCTGGGATAAAGCATGCTCTTCGGGTAGGTATTTAAAAACCCCGTCTTTCGTTGTCAGGTACACTTCAATATCCTGGCGGTTTCTTGAAGTAGGAATCGTATGTTTTTCCGATGCCGGACGATTAATGCCATATGCAACCCACAACAATTCAGATAACTGTTGTTTTGTTAATGCTTTATCTACAAAATTACGGGACGAATGCCGCTCGTTAATTGCTTGCATCAAGGGCATCCCTCCTGCTTTATCGGGTTCTGGCAATTCAATTAACGTTTGTGCTGTACTTACATTTGTTAAAGCAATAAAAACAATGGCAAAGAAAATTTTCAATTTTTTCATCGTTAATTTATTTTTTAAATGTATATTTTTCTAAAAATTTTTGGGTATTAATGATATAGCGTATATGTGTTCCTTCACCAATCTTTCCTTCTTCATCATGAGCTACCACTTGAAATATTAATTTTTTATTGTCAACCTCTTTTAACGTTGCGGTACATTCAACTTTCATTCCTATGGGTGTAGGTTTTAAATGCCGTACATTTATTTCAAATCCAACGGTATTATATCCTTCAGGTAGATGTGAATAAACTGTTTTAAGTGCTGCATTTTCCATTAAAGCAATCATAGCAGGTGTGGCATATACTTCAATTAGTCCGGAACCATATTTTGCGGCTGTATCTTCGTAAACAACCACCTGAGTGGCGGTAAAAGACATTCCGGGTTTTACATTAAATTCCATAACAAAAAAATAATTAACATATAGCGAAGATATTCTTTATTTAAAAAAAGTAAAAATGGATATCCAATAAAATATAAACAGACCCAAAAAATTTTTATATTTATCTATAAATAAGCACCTTTTATCAAATAAAAATAATTATTCATTCAATTATAAAATTAAAATGGTTATTTTTAAAAGTCTATTTTAATAAATTATAATCATGAACAGAACAGTTTTAACCATTTTATTTTTAAATTTATTTTTATTTTCACAATCTCAAACTACCACACTTTTTTCCGATGATTTTGAATCTGGTTTGGATCAATGGACCTTACACTATACACCTGGCATGGATTATTGGTATCCTATTACTGACGAAGGAGTTAGCGGTAGTAACTGTATTAAAAACTCAACAAATATGGTTGCCCCTTATGCTGAAAATGACTCTTGGATTATAAGTCCTGAGATAAACACTCAATCGCTCAACTCAGCATCTGTGCAACTAGCAACCAAATCGTATGAACAAGGTATCGACTTAGAACTCTATTACTCTTTTGATTATTCTGGCAATTTTGAAAGTGCTAACTGGAATAAAATTGAAGTTACCGACTGGAATAATACTACTTCGTGGAGTACAACACAAAAATATAATGTATCGCTAGAAGGGCAAACATCCCTATATTTTGCCATTCGATATCAAACAACATTAACAGAAGCAAGCATCTGGTGGGTCGATAACTTTAGTTTTGTATATACTGAAGAAAATAATTATGAACTAACAGGAACTTCAGATCATTTTAATTATTATACAAATATAACCGATAGCAGTAATTATTATTTAAAAGTACAAGATGCATTAGAGCAACAATATGATAAATTAACCTCGATATGGAACCGTCCTAATATTGACAATTTATATCCTGATGATTCTAAAATTAGTGTCATTTTCACAACCAAAGAAAATATACCTTTAAGTGCTAATGATTCTCCATCGTGGAAATGTGGCTTTTTCGATAAGGACAATAATACTATTTATTTATCTCCATTAAACTCTTTCATCCAGAAAGATTATTACAAATCAACACAACAACTGGCAATAAATACATTTTCTCAACTAACATTAATAAAAAAATTAATTCGTGATGAACGCTACTACCACCCAGATTATTTTATGGAAGGATTTGGATTATATGAGACTGGCTATAGAGCGCAAAGAGATTCGCTAATGGAAAAATTTAATGATTTGGAAACACAAGAACCCAAAATATCTGACATTGAAGACACTACAGGAATTACAAACAGCTCTCAAAAAGATTTAATTGTTTCGTATATCGAATCTCAAATTCTTGTTGACTGTTATTATCACATGGAACCAGGTTATCGGGAATACGAATGGCAAAAATATTTAAAATACTACCACATTAATCAAGGAGATGATCAGGTTAAACTAATTTACTCAACCGAGCATTTTGATTTTTATGCACAAAATAAAGAACTAGCAAATATTGACAATTATGGAGATGCTATGGAAAATCAATATAACATTCAAAATACAAGATATGATTTAAACATTAAACATAGATTTAATATCTGTATTTATGATTTTGAAGTTGGCAATGAAATTATGAATAGAACAGATTTTTGTGGACAGGCATTTGGTGGTGATCGTTTTCAAACTCTTCCTATTGATGGCAGCGAAGGATATGGCCTAGCTAATCATGAATTTATGCATAATCTGGTAAGTTTATTTAATTATTATGGCCCCGGACAATTTTTGAATGAAGGTATAGCTGTCTTTTCTGAAGAAGGGCCTATGACAGATGAAGAACTTCCATATCATATTTACAAAATAGAAGATACCTATTACCATTTCTTAAAAAAATATGGTCGAGAACCTACATACGAAGAAGTTTTTACTAACAGCGAAGCTTTTGTTAGTGAAGATCCATATTGGATAGATGTTTATGGTCTGGGATTTATGTTTTGGACTTATATGTATGACAAGTACCATGATTACAAAAAGTTTCAAGCATTTATTACTGATAAATGGAATTGGTCTGTTTTTAGTGGACAAACTAATGAACAAGAATCGAATGAATTCTTTCAATATTGGAAAGAATTAGCACATTTTGGCCCTCCACTTGAAAAGGAAAACTTACCATTTAGTTCTACATTCAATGATACCTTATCCGGATGGACATATGTACCTTATAAAGCAAGAGATATTTGGGAAGAACGCTCATCAGGTGGCATTGATAACAGTAGATGTGCAGGAATATATCATCCCTATTTCTTAGACGATAAAGAAGTAGACACATGGCTTATTACACCAACCATCAATACTGAAAATGTTGATAAACTTGAATTATCCTTTTCCTTTTATTGTGATGGTTCTGGAATAGAACCAGAACTCTATTACTCAAATAATTTTAATAATGTATGCGATAATGTAACATGGATTAAAATCGATAACTTTAATTGGGATTCAGGACATAATACCTGGAGTACAGAATCAATAACCATTGATAATACTGCAAACCAAATTAGTATTGCCATTAGATATCAATCTTCTGGAGATATGACGGCTAATTTATTTATTGATGATTTTTCTGTTAAAGACTATTATGCAAATAATGAACCCAATCTGGAAATTAATGAACCATTAACTGTTGATAATGCATCTACGACAACCATTACTGATTCCTATTTAAGTGCCAGCGACGATGAATCTTTTGCATCTGAAATTGAATTTATCATTACACAACAACCACAATATGGACAAATAGAAAATACCGATAACACTGGTAGCTCTATTCAATCTTTTAGCCAACAAGAAGTTAACGATCAAAAGATTGCATATGTCCATGATGGCTCAAGTACAACCTCAGATCAATTTGTTTTTAACGTGAGTGATGGAACAAATACGATAAGTAATAATACTTTTTCTATTGTTATAAACGCTGCAACTAGTATTAATAATATTGAGAATAACTTTATTAATATCTGGCCAACAGCTATAGATAGCAAAGTAGAAATTGAATCGAAGAATTGTATGCTTAAAGAAGTGAAGGTATATGATGTAAATGGTCGTTGTGCTTTGAGCAAAGAACTTAATACATTATCAACCGAGTTAAATTGTTCAATACTTAATAGTGGAATGTATCTTTTTGTTATTTTAACAGACAAATCCCAAGTTGTTCGGAAACTAATTAAGAAATAATAAAATAAAAGGGCTGATTAAATAACCAGCCCTTATTTATGAAAACTACTTTACAATATTATTGTTTTAACTTTTCGGCCATTGCTTTGGCAATGGAGGTACAACGTTCAAACTCTTCGTTTCCTGGGATTCCCTTAGTATCTACAGGATCTGCAACCAATTCCCATTGAATTTTTTCGTAAAATTTATGCAATGATTTAACACCACCTCCATTCCAGCTGTATGAGCCGAATAAACCCAGCAGGTGATTTTTTACCCCCATATGCTCAAGTGCGCGGGTTAGCTGTTCCATTGTAGGCAGCATACCGGCATTGTAAGCACAA
>JASGMZ010000077.1 GCA_030156305.1 Bacteroidales bacterium
ATATTTTCAATGTTTGCTTCGGAGTATTTGACAACATTTTTATTAGAACCAAAAAGTTTTAAAATTCTTTCGATATTTTCTGCATGCACCTCATGTGGAGCAATGATTAGTTTGAATCGGGTTGGTTGTTGGTTGTAATAACTAATAATAATTTCTTCATCAGGTTTCCAGGTGCTGCCTGCAACCAATAGATCTGTATTATTTTTAAATTTCTCAATTAAAGGCAGGTTCTTTGACTGGCTGGCAATGGTAAATACTCTGTCGAACCGTGTATCGCCTGTAACGGTGACATTATTTAAGTGAATTGAGTTTAGAAGATTTTTTGATTGCTGATTTTGAACAAAAAAATGAGTAAAATATCCAAGCATCTTGCGTGAGCTTTGATGGGCCGATTTGAAAAAACGCTGCTCTTTTCTAAAAATTCCAGACACAAGGTATAATGGAATTTTACGCTTGTATATTTCTTTTAAGAAAAAATACCAGAATTCATATTTAATGAAAAATATAATATCCGGTTTCACCAGATTTAAAAATCTTCTGGCATTTTTGGGGGTATCAAGCGGTAAATAAAAAATATAATCGGCATGTTCGTAATTTTTCCGGATTTCAAAACCCGAAGGCGAATAAAAAGTGATTAAAATTTTATAATCTGTATGTTTTTCTTTAAAAGCTTCGATTAATGGGCGGCCTTGTTCAAATTCCCCCAGCGATGCACAATGAAACCAGGCTATTTTACTTTCAGGTGTAACCTGCAATGCTATTTTTTTAAATAGCTGCTTTCTTCCCCTAATCCATAATTTAGCTTTTCGATTAAATAACGAAGCAAAATAAACCAAAATATAAAATATCTTAATGCCTAAAAGGTATAATCCGGCCATGTAATTTTTTTTTACAAATTTAAGGGTCTATTTATTTTTTTTGTTGTTTTTATTAAATAATTCCCGGGTTTGTTTTAAATGATTGAAAATAAGATTTTTAATGATGTTTTAAACTTTTTGTACCGCTGTAACTAAGATTTATATTGATTTTTTGTGAGTATAAATTTTATTTAAAATATTTGTTTTATTGATTTTTTTTATATTTTAGCCTTCAAACAAGGATTTCTTGATACCCTAACCCTAAAATTTAAACCCAAAGGCCTTCTTTTTTAAGAAGGCCTTTTTTAATTTGATTCCATTCAACATTTTTATTTTTTTTCCGTTCTTTAAATTGATGTATTAATTCATCATTTATCAAAGAAATCATAATAATGATCCTTGGTTAATAATAATTTCTTGTTAAGCTTAAATGCTTATCTTTAATTTTGTTTAAAAATCTGAGCATTGAGACTACACTGTTTGCTAATATTATTGGTTGTATTATCGTTGAGCTCTAATGCTCAGAATTTAAGTAATTTACGGCAGAAAGTTTTTGTTATTCAGTCAGATAGTATTCAGGTTGATAGTTTAAGTGTTGTTCCCGGTTCAGAAATTCTCACCTACAAAAATCAGGTTATTCCCAACACGTTATACCACTTCGATTATGCAAAATCATTGTTAATTTTAGATTCTAAATTCAACGATGAGATTAAACAAATTACTATCTTGTACAGGGTATTTCCGTTAGATTTTTCGGCAACGTGGGAACATCGAAAAAAGCGTGATGTAATTATTGCAGGGCCGGTTATGGCGAAGCCACAAAATGATTTTTATCCTCAGGATCAAAATTTTTTTACCGATAACCAGTTAGATAAGCGAGGCAGTATTTCACGCGGTATTACTATTGGCAATAGTCAGGATGCAGTTATCGATTCCAGGTTGAATTTACAGCTTGCCGGTAAAATAGGAGAAAACATGAATTTGTTGGCCGCAATCTCTGATGAAAATATTCCGGTACAACCCGAAGGGAGCTCGCAACAAATTCAGGATTTTGATAAAGTGTTTATTCAATTATACAATGAGAAGTTTAAGCTTATTGCCGGCGATTTTGAAATATCCAAACCTATTGGATATTATATGAATGTGAATAAGAAAGTGCAAGGTGGATTATTGGATGTGAAATTGAACCGTAAAAATAACCATGCTAATGTATTGCAAACAACAATAAGCGGAGCCGTTTCAAAAGGGAAACTTTGCCGAAAAACTTTTCAGGGACAGGAGGGGAATCAGGGCCCTTATAAGCTTACAGGTTGCGAAAATGAATTATATATTATTATTCTGGCTGGTACCGAAAAAGTTTATATCGATGGCAAATTATTAACCCGGGGCAAAGAAAATGATTATACGATTGATTACAATACCGGGGAAATTACATTTACCACCAACCGGCCGATAACCAAAAACTCCCGAATTGCAGTGGAGTTTGAGTATTCTGAAAAAAGCTATACCCGGTTTATGGTTTTTAGTAATAATACCTATCAAACCCAAAAGAGTAAATTCTGGCTTAACATTTATTCGGAGCAAGACAGTAAAAATCAACCTTTGAATCAGGATTTAACGCAAGAACAAAAACAAATTTTAGCGCAATCGGGCGATAGCATTCAAAATGCTTTTATTCCAAATGTTGATACTGTAGATTTTCGGAATGATTATGTATTATACGAAAAAACAGATACATTGGTAGATGGCGTAGAGTATGAAATCTATCAATATTCAACCGACCCTGAAAGGGCTATTTATCAGGTAGGTTTTAGTTTTACCGGAGAACAACAAGGGAATTATATCCCTGTGAAAAGTGGTGCCAATGGGAAAGTGTTTGCCTGGGTAGCTCCTGTAGAGGGTATCCCGCAAGGGAATTATGAACCTGTACGATTGTTGATATCTCCCAAAAAACAGCAAATGATTAATATGGGTGGAGATTACCGAATCAATAGCACCACCTCCTCATTTTTTGAAATGGCCATTAGTAATTATGATTTGAATACTTTTTCGGACAAAGACAATGCAGATAATACCGGATATGCTTTGAAGTTTGGCCTGGAAAAATCATTGTTAAATGGTGATACTTTAAAGAATCGATTAATGGCTGAAATAAATTATCAATTAATCAATAAAAATTTTACGGAGATTGAGCGGTTTCGTCCAGTGGAATTTGAAAGAGACTGGAATATTGAAACCCCCTTTTTAAATGATGAACATTATGCTGATTTAAAGCTCAATTACCGGCATAAAAAAAATATTACCGGACAATATCAAATTGCCTTATTAAATGGGAAAGATGAATATGAGGGGTTACGCAATGGGTTGAATACTTCCATCCAAAAATCAGGATATCAGTTACAATTCAACGCTAGTTTGCTAAATACAGCAACAGATAATAAAGAAACACAGTTTATTCGTTATATAACCGATATTTCAAAATCATTTCGTAGCGTAAAAATTGGCTTTGAAAACGAGTTGGAGCATAATGAGTGGACAAATATTGAAAACGACAGCTTATTAAATAACAGTTTTAACTTTTCGTCGTACCGATTTTATATTCAAAATTCTGACTCTACGGTTAATCAGTTTAATGTAGGCTATTTGTTAAGAAACGATTTATTGCCTAAAGATAATAAACTGAGTAAAGCAACACAATCGGAAGATTTTCAGTTAGGATTTGGATTGCTTAAAAATCCGGCAAGCATTTTAAAAACAAAAATCAACTACCGGAAATTAAAAATTCTGGATTCTACCTTAACAGATAATTCCGAAGAAAATACAATTACAGGAAGAGTGAGTTATAACTTTCGTTTATTTAAAGGAGCTGTTACCTCATCGTTGTTTTACGAAGCAGGTTCGGGATTAGAGCCCAAAAGAGAATTTTCGTACTTAAAAGTTGCCACAGGACAGGGAACATACACCTGGGCCGATTATAATAATAATTCGGTTGCAGAACAAGATGAATTTGAGATTGCGAAATTTCAAGATGAGGCCAACTATATTCGGGTTTATTCGCCCGGTAATGAGTATATTAAAACATATCAAAATGAATATAGCCAGGTTTTAAATATGAGGCCTGAAGTTATTTGGAAAGATAAAAAAGGGCTGCGTAAAATATTATCTAAATTTTCGAATAGCATGGCGGTACTGATAAACCAAAAATCTACCAATACCGATTTAAGCCAAAGTTTAAATCCTTTTGACTTTTATGATAATGATTCATCCCTGGTGCATTTAAACCAGAACTTTAGAAATACGCTTTCTTTCAACCCGACAAACTACAAATTTGGAATAGACTATATTTACCAACAAAATCATAACAAGAATTTACTCACCAACGGGTTTGATGAGCGTAAGAGATATCAAAACGGAGTTAGGATGCGTTGGAATTTCATTTCAGATTTTACTTTACAAAATGATTTTGATATAGGAACAAAAGAATATCTTTCGGAGTTTTTTAGTGCCAAAAATTATTATTTGAATATCGTGAACAATGAATTAAAAATTCAGTATCAACCTGGTTTTCAAACTAAAATTGAGATTAATTACCGTTATAGCGGGAAAGAGAATAAACAAGCTACAGAAAAAAGTTTATCGCATTCGGTGGGAGCAGAAATCAATTATACATTTACTCAAAAAGGAAATATATTGGTGCAGAGTAAATATATTAATATTGATTATAATGCAAATAGTAATACATCGTTGGCTTACGAAATGCTCGACGGCCTAAAACCCGGAAATAATGCTACATGGAATGTAACCATTCAGCGGAAACTTGCCGGATATCTGGAATTAAATTTAATGTATACCGGCCGTATATCTGAAAAGATAGATGCAATACATACCGGAAGTATTCAGTTAAGAGCGTTTTTTTAAAATGCAGCCATTAATAAATCAATATCTTTGGATGGTATTCCATAATAATTGCCAATACGCGAACTGGTTAATATGCCGTTATAAACATAAACGCCATGTCTTAATCCCATATCATCTTTCAATTTTTTCTTAATACCACCGGCTTCGGCAATACTAAGTAGTAATGGATTAAAAACATTGCTTAAAGCAATAGATGCCGTTCTTGCTACACGCGAAGCGATATTTGGGACACAATAATGAATAACACCGTGTTTTGTATAAACGGGATTGGAATGAATCATACATTCTGATGTTTCAAAGCATCCTCCCTGGTCGATACTTAAATCAATAATGATAGCTCCTTTTTTCATATTTTTCACCATTTGCTCACTAACGAGATGTTGTGGCCCACTTTCGCCAAAATGGACGGCTCCAATAACCACATCGGCAGATTTTAAATGGTTTTCAATAACTTTAGGATGAAATACCGAAGTAAATAAACGTTGAGAAAGATTGGTTTGTAATCGTTTTAATTTGGTAATAGATTGGTCGAAAATTTTAATAAATGCACCGAGTCCAAGAGCGGCTCTGGCGGCATATTCGGCAGCCGTTCCTGCACCAATAATCAGTACCTCCGTAGATGTTATGCCGGTAACTCCACCAAGCAGTACTCCTTTGCCTTCGTGAGCATTACTTAAATATTCAGCGGCAATTAATATGGATGTAGTTCCTGCAATTTCACTCATCGAGCGTACAACGGGATAACAATTGTCTTTATCTTTTAATCCTTCGAATGAAATAGCCGTAACTTTTTTTTGCATTAATTTACGAATATACTCTTCGGATTGGGATAAAAAATGAAGCGAGGAGAAGAGAACCTGATTGGTTTTAAAAAGTTCTAATTCTTCAATAGTGGGTGGTGCTATTTTTAAAATGATGTCACATTGGTAAACATCCGATTTTTTATTCACTATTTGGCCTCCACATTCACTGTAGTCATTGTCGGTGTAATTGGCAGCAGCACCCGCATCTTTTTCAATAATTACTTCGTGCCCATTGTTTACTAAAAGTTCAACTGCTTCGGGAGTTAATCCAACTCTATTTTCGTATTTTTTATTTTCTTTGGGGATGCCAATAACTAGTTTTTCTGTTCTTTTACCAATTTCAAGCATCTCTTCTTGTGGAAGAAAACTGGTACTTCCAAAAGAATATTTTTTTTCTTCTTTTTTATCCGACATAGTGTTCGTAAAATATAATTAAATGAAGAAGCCCAAAATAATATTTTTTTGGGGCTTTATCAAATATTTTTGAAAGGTAAATTTTTTAGATGTTTTTTTTTAGCGAATATTTATCGTTCGGCTTCCATCTTTATTTTCTATCATCTGAACAAAAACAACGTTTTCGGGCAAAATTTCAGCAACTTTATCAGGCCATTCTATAAAACAATAATTTCCGGAATAAAAATAATCCTCATAACCAAAATCAAAAACCTCTTCAATTTTTTTTATTCTATAAAAATCAAAATGATAAATAATTTCTCCATTGCTGGTTTGATATTCATTTATTAATGCAAAAGTAGGGCTTGTTACAATTTCCACAACATCCAACTCGTTGCATAATGCTTTAATAAAAGTTGTTTTTCCAACCCCCATAGGGCCAAAAAAAGCAAACACTTTCTTATTTTGCGTTAGCCGCAAAAATTTTTCAGCCACCACATTCAGGTCCGATAAAGATTTTAAAACTAATGAATCCATATATGCAAGGTAGTAAAAAATAATTTAATTATTGGGAGACAATTTGACGAATGGAATAATCATCTCTTCCATGGAAACTCCTCCGTGCTGAAATGTATTTTTATAGTAATTAACATAATAATTATAATTATTTGGATAAGCCAAAAAATCATTATTTAGCGCAAAAATATACGATGTGCTTAGGTGTGATTTAGGTAAATGAATGTTTTCAGGATTTTTTATTCCAAACACTTCTTTTGGATTGTAATTCAGGCTTTTCCCATTTTTATAACGCAAATTAGTTGAGGTGTTTTTATCGCCGATTACTTTTACCGGATTATTAACTCTAATGGTACCGTGGTCGGTGGTGATAAATATTTTCACTTTCTCTTTTTGTAATTCTTTGATTAAGGTAAATAAAGGCGAATGCTTAAACCACGACAGGGTTAAAGAACGGTAAGCGGGTTCGTCGTTTGCCAGTTCACGAATCATTTCAATTTCTGTACGGGCATGCGAAAGCATATCGATATAGTTGTAAACCAAAACATTAAGTTGATTATTAAGTAAGTCCTGAATATTTTCTACAATTTTTTCGCCTATTTTAAGATGATTTACTTTTTCATAATTGTATTTGTATTTTTTCCCAAACCTCGCTAATTGTTTTTCGAGTAATTCTTTTTCTTTTAAATTTTTTCCGCCTTCCTCTTCATCATTAAGCCATAATTTGGGGTATAACCGCTCAATTTCGGCAGGCATTAATCCTGCAAAAACAGCATTTCTCGCATATTGGGTGGCTGTGGGCAAAATACTACAATATACTTCTTCGTTTTCAACGTTAAAATAATCGCTGATAAGTGGTTGTATCAATTTCCACTGGTCGTATCGGAAGTTATCTATGATTAAAACAAAAACTTTTTCTCCTTTATCAAGTACAGGGAAAATACGTTCTTTAAACAAGTTAGGAGAAAGGAGTGGTTTATCAACATCTTTTTTGGAAAACCACGATTCATAATTCTTTTGGATAAATTTTCCAAACCCGTTGTTGGCTTCATTTTTTTGCATCTGCAATACTTCCTGCATTCCGGAATCCTTATTTTCTTCTAATTCAAGTTCCCAGTACGTAATTTTTTTATATAATTCTGCCCAATCGTCAAAGGATTTGGCTTCGGAAATTTTTATTCCGATTTTTCCAAAATCCGATTGATAAGACGAAAGCGCTTTTTCCGAAATCAGTCGTTTGGTATCAATATTTTTTTTAATACTTAATAAAATTTGCCTGGGATTTACTGGTTTTATTAAATAATCAGCAATTTTAGAGCCAATGGCTTCGTCCATTATATTTTCTTCTTCGCTTTTAGTAATCATAATAACCGGGATCTCGGGTTTCTCTGCTTTAATCATATTTAATGTTTGTAACCCACTTAATCCTGGCATGTTTTCATCGAGAAAGATGAGGTCAAAACTTTCTTTTTTTACTAATTCAATAGCATCATCGCCATTACTTGCTGTAACCACATCAAATCCTTTTTCTTTAAGAAAAATAATATGTGGTTTTAACAAATCAATCTCATCATCGGTCCAAAGTATTTTTAACTGCTTCATTTGCAAAAAATATTTTATTGTAAATAAAATTACAAAAAATTATAATGATTATAAAATGTGTTTTTCCTAATCGAGGTAATTGTTTCTAAAGAATATCAGATAATCTACCACAGATTTCTCTTCAAGAAGTTTGTTAAGATTTTCTTGTGAGATTATAAAATATTGGAACTCCGCTGTTTCTATATCCGTAAAAATCGTTTTCTCCTCCAGCTTGAACTGATTATAATATTCTTTAGCTTTTTGAGCATTTTTGAAATCTTTAACGGAAATAATTTCTATAAATTCGTTTAGGCTTTTATTTTCAATATCATAACTTTCCTGAATAAAGAAATCGAGGTTAAAGTTGATAAGGTTAAATTTTAGCTGGTTGATATTTGCCGTTTTATTTATAGCTATTCCTAACAGATGTTTAGTTTCCGGTTTATATTGGTATATTTTAGCAATTTCTTCAAGGGTTTTTTGGGTTATTTCTTCTTTTTCTTTATCGGCCACATCATCCTCTTTTGATGTACCATCCATATCTTTAAATTGCTTAAGTTCGTTTTCGCGTATGGCCATTAATAATTCTTCCGATGCATTAGCAACCGGATCTGCCGGGAATTCTTCAACGATAGTTTCCAACTCTTTTTTTATGGATGTTACTCCATAAAGCTCTCCCATGGAAAGGGTTTTTAAAAAACGGTATTTTGGAACATATTCTGTGTTTTGATATTTCTTAATTGCTTCATCGCTTCGTTGGATTACCTCCCTGTATTTTTGTTTTTTATACAAATTAAGCGTTGTAGTATAAAAAGATATCTTTTCCTGTTCTTCTTTTTCAAATTGTTTAAAATAATTTGGATCGAGGAGTACTTTAGCATATTTTGAATCTGGATAATTTCTTATGATCATGTTTTTGTATATATCTGCCTGGCTTTGGTTGCCTTGTTGTTCGTAAACTTTATATAAGCTGTAATAGGCAGCAATTTTATAATCGCTTTCGGGATAACGTTCGGTTAATTCTTTATAAGCTTCAATGGCCAGTGGGTAGTCTTTTAAATCATTACGGTATACTTCGCCCACATTATATAGTGCATTTTGAATTTTTTTATGCGAAACCTCCATAGCCGAATCGGTTAGGGGTAATTCAACCCGGTAATATTCTGGTTTATTTTCATCCAGTCCCTTTTTGGGATCAAGAATTTCATCACTTATTTCTGATTGGGATAATTGTTCAACGCCAAGTACTTGTTTGCTGGATCTTCGCCAGTTGTCTTCTAATTTTCGATCACCCCATTTTCTCCTAAACTCAGGTTCACCAAAGCTTTTGGCTGTTTGATTATAAAAATACCATTTCCCGCTTTGATCGTTTAATGCATAATTACGATTAGGATTGGTGGTATACATCCCCCGATTATCACCTTCTCTTTCTCTTCGTTGCTGTTCAGCTTCCGCCGTTTTCCGTTGTTGAATAATTTGTTGAATGAACTTTTCCCGGTCATCTTCACTCATGGCAGCAACCCTTTGTAAGCTATCCTGATGTTGTACTGTTTTTAAGTTTTTTACCAATTTAGATAAATAGGTGTTTTTTCTTGATAATTCTTTGTATCCGGGAAATTCAGGATCAAGCGATACAACTGCACTGTCAAAATACGCTTGTGATTCCATGTATTTATGCTGATCGAAAAAAATATTTGCCATGGCCAGGTAAGTTAATCCTTTTTGGTTGGCATTGCCCATACTGCTTTGCGCTGATAGTTGATAGTATTCTATTGCTTTTTGTACATTTTCCCGTTTCATTTCTAACTCACCCAAAGCATAATAGATCTGATCCTGATATTCATTATTTTTTTCGTCTTTAAGCATCTTTAATAATTCTGCTTCAATCGTTTTGCTATTACGATTGCTTCCTGAAAAAAGAGCAGCCCTTTTAATTTTCGCATTAAAAGCCATTTCATAGGGCGGATTCATTTGTATCACTTTTTCGTATAATTGTGAGGCTTCATTTAATTGGTTTAATTCTTCTTTAATCTGCGCCTGGATAAATGTTAACCGTAATTTTTCTTTTTTCTTTTTTGCCTGTTTTAATGCTTCATTAACAAATGGTTCTGCTTGTTTAACCATGTTTTGCTTAAGATAGAAGTCTGCAGCCGTTAAATTGCGCTCATACGTTAATTCCTCGGGATATTCAATATCGGTTAATATTTGGTCTAAGTATTCTTTTGCTTCTCTAAAATCTTTCAATTCAACATTTGTTCTGATAAGCCAGTTATAAGCAAGATATTTTGCCTCTGGATCATTATATTGATTAAGAATATAATTAAAGGTTTGAATAGCACTTTGGTATTCCATTTGATAAAAAAATGCTTTCCCCATTAACAGATAAGCATCATCAATAAAAATATTGTACTCGTTTTTATTGTAAAATTCCTTTTCTTTTGATGAGAGGATTCCTTTTCCCTGGTCAGGTTTTACCGTTATGGAATGCATTCTTATGGACTTACTTGATTTCTCAATCGTTCGGTCCATTTGTGGCTTTAATCCGGCAGCAATTTCTTCATCACCATAAATAAATATTGGTAAAATCCTTGAATAATCATCCTGATGATTTTCCCTGTATTTTTTCACCCCCTCTTTATAACTTTCGCCTCCATTAAAAAGGATATTATATTTTGTGGTTAAGGCATGATAAAAACGGTTTAACCCTGTATTTTTCTGTGTTGAACAACTTACCAGAAAAGTCAATATCAGTAAACTAAAAAAACGGTTTCTTTTTATTCTTGTCACAAACACAATAAATATTTTATTTTGCTAAAATAACTCAAATTTTAAACAAATAGTATGTAATTAGATGAATTCTGTATATTCTTTTCAATTAAATTCATAACCGGAAAACGGTTAATGATAAGGAAGGCCGACAGTGGCAAACAAGTACTTTGAATAGGCACGGACAGCTTGTCTAAATAATTTTGACCTGGAATCGTCCGACGGAAGAAGGACATTCCAACGTCAATACTCTTTTTTACAGCATGTCTGCATCAGCGAGGTTTTAAATATAAAATGGAATCATCAAGCACTTGATAATTAATTATTTGATAGTTTTGTTGAATAGTCAAAGGATTGATTTATAGAATTTTATTAATTAATACGAAACATTAATAAAAAATTAAAATAAAAAATGGTTTTATTATTTATATTTTTTTTATATAATTGTATCCAATTTTTAAATTGAAATTATTAAAACACTTTAAAAACACGCTAAAAATAGATTTATTAACTATATTAAAACATTTTAGTAGTCAAATAATTAACCAAAATTAATCCGATATGAAAAAAATTTACATTTTTTTTGTACTTATATTTTTTGTAAGTACTCAATTGTTGTATAGTCAAACAAAAATTAGTTTGCAGCATTCAAAAGATTTTTCGTTTGAACTTATACAAAATAAGGAAGAAGGATTTCTTGCTGAACAAAAAGTTGGAAATTTTGAAATTGTTTCTAAAGAAACAGAAAGAGGAATCTTTAGTGAGATTCATACTGCGCATTTAATGAAAGTTTTTACCGCAGGAGCTCCGGAATTGCCGGTTGTTAGTAAGATGATTGAAATTCCTTTGGGAGCAGAGGTAAATGTTAAAGTATTATCTTATGATGTAGAAGAGATTGATTTAAATCAAC
>JASGMZ010000078.1 GCA_030156305.1 Bacteroidales bacterium
AGTATGAAATAATAAACGAATAACAATTTTCAGGAATTTCTCTTTGCGTCTTGGCGTCTTGGCGGTGAAATAATAAAACACAGATTTAATAAATTAAATACACAGATAGAGCAGATGATTACAGGTTTTTTGAATATATAATATCAGTGAAAATCAGTCTAATCTGCGGCAGGCAGGCTGTCAGCGTCCGAAGGTCATGACAGCGTTTGAGCGATTAGCAGCAGCAGTAACCAGTGGCAGGTTAATAGTAAAAAATGAAATGATAAAGCAGCAGGAATAAATATCTTGCACAAATTTACTATTTTACCATTTTACTATTTTACCATTTTACTATTTTACCAATATACAGATTTACATAAACTTTAGTATCTCGGCTACAAAAAATCCTAAATAATTACCAATAGCATAACCAATAATTCCTACGGTTAATCCTGAAATTATTATTTCCTTATTTTTAATAGCTCCGGCAATAACAGGAACAAAAGGAGGTGAACAGATAAGCGCTGTAGAAGTAATCATTACGGTATCGGCATCAATTTTAAATAATCTGGAAAGAAGAACATGTAAAAACAAAGCGCCAAAAATGACAAAGGTAATATAAGCTAAAAGCTCAGGGGCTGAACCATTAAACTTCTCAATATCTGCCATAGAAGCAATTACTACACTAAAAATAAGAATTAAATACATACCTAAATCAAACGTTTTGGCAATTTTGTTTATTTGGGGGATGAATGAACTTATTATGCCTAAGGTAGTGATGGTTAAGATTACCACAATCATTTGCGAATTTTCAGGGACAAGGAAAGATAGTCCGCCGGCAATACCAAATATTAAAACGGAAATGCCTAAAGCAGCTAATAAAGGGATTCTGTATTTTTTATGCCAAAACCCCCAATAATTATTAAAAGATAAATCCTTTTCGGATTGATCTTTTGTTTTGTATAAGTTTTTGTATTTGGGCAAAATATACCAAAAAACTTTTTGTCCAATCGTTAATAAAAACAACAAATAAATAGCTGAAATTATCATATCAAACGTATGGGTAATAATAAAAGCTTCCGGGTCAACATTCAAAATCATTTTAATTGAGGCTAAATTAGGAGTACCTCCAGAATATAAACCTACAAGCAATCCTCCTATTTTCCACAACTCGTTAATCTCCCCTTTAAAGATAAAGAATCCGATAAAAACCACAATCACCACACTAATTAATGCAATAACCATAGATAACATGGTTTTCCCGGCAATGGTAAACCATGTTTTAATATTGGCCGAAAATAGCAAAAGCGGAATAGCCAGTGGAATAGTGATAGTTGTCATCATATTCTGAACCTGTTCGGCATTATCAGGTAAAATCCCGATATTTCCCAAAATAAGGCCGGTAGCATAAGCAAGTAAAACTGCACCAATCTTATTTAGCACGGAGAATTTATTACATAAATACAAAATGATAGCAGGAGAAATAACATAAAACAGAGCGAGTAGAATAGCTGCCATATTTCCAGTTTATATTTTTTAAAAATGGAAAACTACAAGTTTATCCTAAAAAACAAAAATTTTTTTGAATTAAAGTCTCTACTCTTGATAAATTTCTATTCTTGATTTTATTTCAAAGTGCTTCGTTCTTATAATTATAAATTAAGATTACGCAAAGAATCGTTAAGATTTACAAAGTTTCGCAGAGAAATCTTTGCGGAGCTTTTGTTTGCTTTGTTCAACTTAGCGTATAAAATGTAAATTATTCAAATTTCGATAAATAGCATTTACATTCAAAAATATTTTAGTAAAGTATCTATTTAGCTGCGATATAAACTGATTTCTGGAAAGCATTTTTGCAAAAAAGCCGGTGAAAAATAATTCACCGGCTTATCAGAAAAAATATCATTGAAATTAAAATCTGTGCGTAACATCTTTAAATTCGCTATACTCATCGAGGTTTTTGCTATAAACAGCCATCGCTTTCCTACTCATACCCATACTTGAGAAACCACCATCGTGATAAATATTTTGCATCGTAATTTTTTTGGTTAAATCAGAAAACATGGTAACACAAAAATCGGCACATTCATCGGCAGTAGCATTACCGAGCGGAGACATACGGTTCGAGAAATCTACCAAATCGTTAAATCCCATAACGCCTTGCCCGGCAGTGGTGGGTGTTGGCGATTGCGATATTGTGTTAATACGGATATTCTTTTCTCTACCATATATATATCCAAAACTACGGGCAATAGATTCCAGTAAAGCTTTTGCATCCGCCATATCGTTATAACCATAAAGCGTTCGCTGTGCAGCAACATACGAAAGAGCTAACACCGAGCCCCAGTTATTTAAAGCATCCTTCTGGCGAGATACCTGTAAAATTTTATGAAAAGATAAAGCGGAAACATCCAGTGTTTTCAGAAAATAATCATAATTCAGGTTATCATAGGTTATTCCTTTTCTTACGTTGGGTGACATTCCGATAGAATGCAAAATAAAATCAAATTTACCACCGAAATGTTCCATTGTTTTTTCGATCAAAAGCTCTAAATCTTCAATTTTAGTAGCATCGGCAGGAATAACAACCGAATTACATGCTTCGGCTAATTTATCTGTATCACCTAATCGCATAGCAAAGGGTGCATTGGTTAAAACAATTTCAGCGCCTTCTTCAAAGGCACTTTCAGCAACCTTCCATGCTATTGATTTGTCGTTTAATGCTCCAAATATTAAACCTTTTTTACCTTTTAATAAATTAAATGCCATGTTTATTTAGTTTTCGTTAATACAATTTTATTGGACAACAATCAATGGGTATTGTTCAAATTCTTCTTATAAAAATTAATTGCCAAGCAGAACTTTGGCATTCTGAATAGCTGCATCGGTAAGCTCTTTCCCACTTAACATTTTAGCTATTTCGTTAACCCGCTCATCTTTATCGAGGAGTTTTATATATGTATTGGTTGTTTGATGATTATCTTGCTTATACACTAAATAATGAAAATCGGCTTTGCTGGCAATCTGAGGCAGATGAGTAATATTGATAACCTGCATTTTAGAAGACATTTGTTTAATGATAACTCCCATTTTATCAGCTATTTCACCCGATGTGCCAGCATCAATCTCATCAAAAATAATGGTGGGCAATATTTTATTTTCTACCAATATGGATTTTAAACTTAGCATTAACCGTGAAATCTCTCCACCCGAGGCTACTTTTTCAATTTCCTCAGGAGCAACATTTTTATTGGCCGAAAACATAAATTTAATGATTTCGTTACCCGTAGGTAAAAATTCATTAACAGGCACTTGCTCAATCTTAAAAGCCGCATTTGGCATACCTAATAATACAAGTGTACGTGTAATTTTTTGTTCCAAATCCGGGATAATTTGCTTTCTGTTTTTGGATATTTGTTGAGCAAGCTGGATTAATTCATTTTTCTTTAGCTCAAGTTTCTTTTTCAGCTCGTCAAATCTAAAGTCGAATGAGTTAATATGCTCAATTTGGGTTTCCAAATCGGTTTTTATCTGTAATAATTCGCCTATCGTGGCAACTTTATGTTTTTGTTGTTGTGCATAAATGCTATCTAAACGTTCGCGAATAAACTCTATCCGGGCAGGGTCATATTCTATCGATTCGTTTAACTGTTCAATTTCATGGCTAATATCTTGCAATTCAATATATGCAGATTCCATCCTTTGGTTTAAATCTTCACTTTCTTTCAAATATTTTGCAATAGCGTTTAAAGCATTTTTAGCTTCTTTCAAATTTGAGATAACAGAAAATTCCTCCTCATTTAACAGCTGAAAACTTTTTGATAAATTAAGTTTAATTTCTTCGGCATGATTTAATTTTTCCAGCTCTTCTTCCAGTTCTTCCTGTTCTCCTTCGTTTAATTTCAATGCTTCGAGCTGGTCATATTGAAATTGCAAATAATCAAGGTCCGACTTTGCCTTTTCGGCATTACTTATGAATTGGTTATATTCTGATTGTATCTGATGGTATTCTTCATATTTTTCATAATACTGATGAAGTAATGCATGGTGTCCGGCAAAAGAATCGACCAGTGCCATTTGAAAATTTTCATCTCCAAGCAATAAACTTTCATGCTGTGAATGAATATCAACCAAATGCGTACTCAAATCTTTTAAAACACTTACATTAACCGGTGTATCATTAATAAAAGCTCTTGATTTTCCATTATCCGTAATTTCTCGTCTAATAATAGTGATATCATCATAATCCAGGTCATTTTCGTCGAAGAAAGTTTTTAACCGGTAAGGTTTAATGTTGAATTTAGCCTCTACAATACATTTTTTGCTTTTATCCTTTAATACGGAGGTATCGGCTCTTTGTCCAAGGATTAAAGATAAAGCACCCATCAGAATAGATTTCCCGGCACCGGTTTCACCGGTAATAATATTCAATCCTTTATTAAAGTCAATCGTTAATTCGTTAATTAAAGCGTAATTATGAACATTTAAAGATTGGAGCATAAGCTATCTTCAGATTAATTTTTCTCATTACAAACTTACTAAAAAAAGATTTTGGATATTTTAAAAAAATAAATTTAGCAGACTTATAAAATTATAACAAGTTATGAAACCAAAATAAAGATGTCTGTTAATAAATTATTGTTCTTTAATTTTTTTGTATTTATCGCTACGTGTAGGGTCAATTTCCACAAGGATATTATAAACCCTGTCGGCTTCAGCCATAAACGATTCAGAAAAGACATTCACCAATTCATCAGCTTTTGCACTCATCACTAAATCAAAAATAAAAAGATATGGATCGGGTTTCTGGCGATATACTTTTTGAAGTAATTGCATACTTTCAGCAATTTCGGCTCTTCCCTGAGCTTCTTTTGAGCTCATCACATCCAATCCTAACCGGTGATAGCGGTATAAAAATTCTCGTATTGGCCGATACTGGTCGTTTAATAAATTTTCTACCAGCCAATATCTGTTTTTTCGGCTTTCAAATGCTTTCCATCCTTTATCAGGCGAATTTTGTGCATTACTCACAATTTGTTCGGCTTTTTGAAAAAATGCTGTTCCTCCGTACAATGAAAAAGTATCGTAATCTAACCCAATAATGATATAGGCATAATAGGCCAGCAGCGATGTTAGATTTGAACGATGTTCGTTGATACTGAATTCCAGTGGTTCAAATTCCACATATCGAAAACGGCAGTCATCATCCTTAAAATTAAGAATAGTAGTATTATATGATGTGTTATATACCGGCCGTCGGCTTTGTATTTGCAAACTTCCACTAAATTCATCGCCACTGTGGTCGGTAAGGTTAATCATGATGTTACACTCAATTCGTTCTTCATTAGTAAATACATGATTTGTCCATGCCTGGTTATTCATAAATTCGTAGATTGCCGTCTGTAAGGTTTGAAAAACCTGTTTGTTGGTACCTTGTATCTGCGAAGAGTTTACCTGGATATTACAACGTAGCTCCTGAGCTCTGATAGTCCATGGTAAAACAATAACAACAACGGTAAAAATTATTTTTCTTATCATAAAATAAAATTCTGTACTTTCTTATAATAGGCTAATCAATTTTTTTACAATATCAACGGCCACTTGATTTTTCGATTTCAAATCAAAATGATCTACTTTTCCTGTTTTATCAATAATAGATATCTTATTTGTATTAAAACCAAAACCGGCACCTTTATCTTTCAACGAATTTAAAACGATAAAATCCAGATTTTTAGTATTGATTTTTTGTTTTGCATTTTTAAATTCGTCATTTGTTTCTAATGCAAATCCAACAATTACCTGATTTTTCTTTTTTATTTTTCCGAGGTGGGCAGCAATATCTTTATTAGGTTCCAGGCTTATGGCAAGTTTATCACTTTTCCTCTTCACTTTTTGAGTATATTGTTGGGCTGGCTTATAATCCGCTACGGCGGCAGACATAATAGCAGCATCACAGTTTTTAAAATATTTTACAGCCGCATCAAACATTTCATCAGCTGTTTGTACATCAATTTTTTTAATAGAGGAATCATTTATGGTTAGGGAGGTTGGCCCGGAAATTAAAATTACCTCAGCCCCTTGTTCGGCTAATTCATTAGCCAAAGCATAGCCCATTTTGCCTGAACTGTAATTACCAATAAAGCGCACAGGGTCAATTGGTTCGTACGTAGGTCCGGCCGTAACGAGTATTCGTCTATTTTTTAGTTTTTTTTTTACCGAAAAGAAGTCAATCACTTTTTGGGTAATCATTTCGGGTTCTTCCATCCGGCCTTTTCCTGATAATCCGCTGGCCAGTTCACCCGTTCCGGGTTCTATAATAATATTCCCGTATGATTTTAAGATTTCAATATTTTTCAAATTAGCAGTATGCCGGTACATATCTAAATCCATTGCAGGAGCAACCATAACCGGGCATTTGGACGAAAGATAGGTAGTAAGTAATAAATTATCGGCAATACCATGAGCCATTTTACCCATAGTATTGGCTGTTGCCGGTGCAATAAGATATAAATCCGCCCAGGAGCCTAAATCAACATGGCTATTCCATTGCCCGTTTTCAGGATCAAAAAAATCAACTAAAATGGGATTTTTAGATAAGGTTGCCATGGTTAAAGGAGTGATAAATTCTTTGGCCAGCTTCGTCATCACTACCTTAATATTTGCTCCTTCTTTAACCAGTAACCTAACAAGAATAGCAGCCTTATAGGCCGCTATACTTCCTGTAATACCCAATAAAATATTTTTATCTTTTAGCTTCATGAGCTAAATTTTTGGTTACGATTGGGATTCTTCCGTCTCTGGTTTACGGAAATAAATCTGATCATCAATATACTCTTGAATTGCAATCAATGTAGGTTTAGGCAATCGTTCATAAAAACGAGAAATTTCAATTTGCTCTCTATTTTCAAAAACCTCTTCGAGATTATCGGTATAAGAAGCAAATTCTTCCAGTTTTTGATTCAACTCCTCTTTCATTTCGATAGCAATCTGATTTGCTCTTTTGGATACAATCACTACTGTTTCGTATATATTCCCTGTTGCTTTATCAATATCGTTCAAGTTACGAGTAACAGTAGTATCCGGAGCTTTTGTTTTTTTATAATCCATCCTTTTTTCCGATTATTAATTTTTTAATTTTGATTGTGATTGATTAAAAATATTAACTGCTTCTTTATAATGCTCACTTTCTGGAAATTCACCAACAAATGAATAATATTCATCAACAGTTAACTGATATCTTTCTGTTTTTTTCTCCTGGACACTATTTTCTGCCAAAAGAAATCGTGATTTTAATATTAGATACATCACCTCTTCTCTATGCTTTGAATTTGGAAATTCGTCCAAACAATTATTTAAAGCAACTACAGCCGCTTTATAATCTCCTAAGTCATAATACAATTTAGCACTCATAAATGATTTTTCGGCAAGTTTATCCCGCAGCTCTTTCACATATTGAACACATTCATCTATTCGCTCGCTATTGGGATACCTTGACATGTATAATGCAAATAAAGAGATCGCCTGATAAGTATTCCCTTGATCTAAGCTGGGCCGTGGTGATAACATGTAGTTACAATAAGCATTCATATACTCTGCTTCTTCAACAAAGTGACTGTTGCCATAAGTTCTTCTAAACTCATCAAAATAATAGGCTGCTAGCAAATAATTACCCTGATGATAATTACAATAAGCACTATAAAAAAATACAGTATCGGCTTGTTTAGTCCCCTTCAGAACAGGCTTAAGCTGCTCGAACAAACCATCGGCACGTACATAGTCCTCTTCTTCATAATACTCAAGTGCTTTTGTGTACTTTAATTTATAATCACGGCTTTTAAGCAACTTTTCGTATTTACAAGAAGAAACAGTAACTAAAACTAATATAATTATGGGTAATAGCTTCTTCATTTTTTCAAACATTTTGCAAATGTACAATTTTAGTTTAAAATGCTAAAATTTAATGTATCTAAACGTATAAAAAAGTTAATTTATTTTTTACAATTTGCTAATATTTTAAAAAAACGTACTTTTGTGCCATAAATTTAAATTAATCACAAAACTTTAAGGTCGTGGATATTTTTGATAAAATACAAAAAAGCATGGGCCCGTTGGGTCAATACATGGATGAAGCACATGGATATTTTACTTTCCCAAAACTGGAAGGGGATATTCATCCAAAAATGAAATTTAGAGGAAAAGAAGTATTAACCTGGAGCCTAAACAACTATCTTGGTTTGGCCAACCATCCGGAAGTACGAAAAGCGGATGCAGAGGGGGCCAAGGAATATGGTTTAGCTTACCCTATGGGTGCAAGAATGATGTCGGGACAAACCAGCAAACATGAAGAGTTAGAAAATAATTTAGCCGAATTTGAGGGTAAACCCGATGCTTTCCTCCTTAATTTCGGGTACCAGGGAATGGTTTCTATCATCGATACGTTGGTTAGCCGAAATGATGTTATTGTGTATGATTCCGAATCACACGCGTGTATCATGGATGGCATTTTTCTTCACAAAGCCAAAGGAGGAAAAAGTTTTGCTTATGCACACAATGACATGGCTAAATGTCAAAAAATGTTAGATTTTGCAACAAATAAAACAAATGAAACCGGTGGTGGCATCTTATTAATTACCGAAGGAGTTTTCGGAATGACCGGAGACCTTGGAAAATTAAAAGATATTGTAGCTTTAAAAGAAAAATATAATTTCCGCATTCTTGTTGACGATGCACATGGTTTTGGAACCATGGGTAAAACAGGTGCCGGAACGTCTGAACATTTTGGTGTTCAGGATGGAATTGATATTTATTTTGCCACTTTTGCCAAAGCGATGGCTGGTATTGGTGCTTTTGTTGCATCTTCCGAAGATGTAGTTAATTTCCTACGATATAATATGCGTTCGCAAATCTTTGCTAAATCGCTTCCAATGCCAATGGTGATTGGTGCATTGAAAAGATTAGAACTCCTAAAAACTGAAAAAAAATTAAAAGAAAATCTATGGACTGTTGTGAAAGCCTTGCAAAAAGGGTTACGTGATGCAGGATTTAATATAGGAAATACAGAATCTCCAGTTACTCCCGTTTATTTGTCAGGTAGTGTACCTGAAGGTACAAATATTACCATGGATTTAAGAGAAAACTATAATGTTTTCTGTTCTATTGTTACCTATCCTGTTATTCCAAAAGGGGAATTATTATTACGTTTAATCCCAACAGCAATGCATACCTTAGAGGATGTTGAATATACTATCAATGCATTTAAAGCAGTACATAAGAAATTGGTTGCAGGCGAATATAAATCCGAAACAATCGCTAAAGTATAAATTTTGGTTTTTACTTTAATTGAAAAAAGAGCCGCAAACAATAAGTTAAGCGGCTTATTTTTTTTACAAGATTTTTTTTACATCTTCTTTAAAGAAGTGATTTCATTATAAGATTAGCATTTACTAATTTTTGATGTTAAAGTTATAGATTGTGATTTAATTTTTTATCTTATTAATTTTGATATTATTTATTCATTTCTTTTCCTTAGATGAAAAGAAACGAATCAAAGAAAAATCAAGGACAAACAATGCTTCAGCCCTCTCTTGTCTTTGAATGAAATAGCAAACCGATGTAAGACAAGCTCCATCGGACTATTTCTATCCAAAGACAATTCACACCAACGCATGGCTCGCCGTTTGTCCAATCCAACCCGCGAGATAATCAATACAGCTCATCTTCTGAAGTAAACAACACTTTTTAATTTATTTTTTAAGTACAAAAATAAAATATCACTCAAAAAAGTATGAATAGAAGGCTAAATTATAAAACAAAAATCTATTATAATATAAAAACAGGGGTACCATTGGATAATTAGTTAACGGAGACTATCAGGTTGAATATTAAAGAAAAAGTATAAATTTTAGTTTTTACGTTAATTGAAAAAGAGCTGCAAACATTTAATTTAGCAGCTCTTTTTTTTCTGAAAACTTTATGAGTTATCTTCTTTGGGAAGATAAAAACCTTTCCGCATCAATAGCAGCCCTGCAACCTGTACCTGCAGCGGTAATAGCTTGTCTGTAATGGGGGTCCATTACATCACCACAGGCAAACACACCTTCAACATTGGTTTTGGAAGTGTCGGGCTGAGTTTTAATATACCCCACCTCGTCGGTATCGATATACTCCTTAAAGATATCCGAATTAGGTTTATGCCCAATGGCTAAGAAAAACCCGTGAATATCAATTTTCACCTCTTCGCCTTTACCGTTGACAAGAATGGCTCCGTTGACGCCACTGCTGTCACCCACAATTTCTTTGGTATTATGCTCAAAAAGAATTTCAATATTTTTAGTATTAAAAACTCTTTCCTGCATCACTTTCGAAGCTCTCATATGGTCTTTACGGACAATAAGATAAACCTTATTACAGATTCCTGCCAGGTAAGTAGCCTCTTCGGCAGCAGTATCTCCACCACCTACTACAGCAACATCTTTTCCTTTGTAGAAAAATCCATCGCAGGTAGCACAGGCCGAAACGCCCTGGCCTTTATATTTGGTTTCTGACTCCAGCCCTAAATATTTTGCAGTGGCACCGGTAGCAATAATTAGTACCTCTGCTTCGATTACCTTTTTATCATCGATGGTAACCTTAAAAGGACGTTTTGACAGGTCGGCAGCTGTAGCAATGCCAAAACGAACATCGGTTCCAAAACGCTCTGCCTGTTTTTTAAAATCTTCCATCATTACCGGCCCGGTAACACCTTCAGGATATCCCGGATAATTTTCTACTTCATTGGTTGTGGTTAACTGCCCTCCGGGTTCGATCCCTTCGTATAACACGGGATTTAAATTGGCTCGTGCAGCATAAATTGCTGCCGTATATCCGGCAGGCCCTGAACCAATAATTAAACACTTTACTTTTTCTATCTCTGCATCAACCGGTGATTGTTTTTTTTCTTCGTCGAGAGGGTCTAATGATTTAAATAATGCCATTTTTTTAATATTTTAATAATTTGATTGATTTAACGTAATAAATTATTTAGATAATTTAATATTTTGATAATTCTTATAAGCAATAAATATACCAAAATTTAAGTAAAATAAAATGTTGCAAATTTAGAATTGATAACTTATTTTTGTGATCCGTTTGGAGGGATTAAAGTATAACCATCCAACAGAAAAAGCTCGGGATGTAGCTCAGCCCGGTTAGAGTACACGTCTGGGGGGCGTGGGGTCGCCAGTTCGAATCTGGCCATCCCGACCATAACAATTTCTAAAAAGCTAATGCGCAATGTATTAGCTTTTTTTATATCCTAAAATACAGCATCTTTTATAAAAGCTGACAATCTGTCAACCTAACTTAAAAATATCATTATAATTAGAAATAATAATAACAAATACTCAATGTAATGCCTAAAAACTATTTGAAAAATCAGCTATATAGGCTTTTACAAGGAGTCGACAATAAAATACGTATTTCCCTATATGACATTATCTTATGACATAAAATAGGTATAACATTGAGTATTCATTGTTAATTTTTAGTGTTTTGACCCTTTCCCCTTTCGGGACTTTCCCTTAAAAGGGAAAGAA